>NZ_JAUBTX010000011.1:0-137466 GCF_036705185.1 Microcoleus sp. B4-D4
TGTTTTCGGATTAGTTGGGACACTAAAACTGTATGAACTTTTGTTCTCAAAAATACCACAAAGTACACAGCCTAGGCGGTGCCCCCTGGCCCGCCCTCCCCGTTCAGAATTTTGTAGGTGTTTCAGAGATTGGGGCAGCCACGGGGGGCGGCCCCTACTGACTAATGACTACTGACTACTGACTACTGACTAATGACTAATGACTAATGACTAATGACTGACTACTGACTACTGACTAACCAATTAAGAAAGTACCGTTACCGTTAGATCTTTGGAAAATCAAACTCAAGTTGTTTGCACGTCCTTCAATCTCGCCGATCACATCTCCAAAACGCTGGATTGACAAATTGCCACCAACAGGAGTCAGGCTGTAGCCGTCGCTTAAAGAATTTCCTTGCAGTTGGATAAAATCGTTTGCGTCGAAGTTCCGAATCGTAGCTTGACCGTTACCCAAATACAGCGGTGTTGGGGTGACATTCCCGGCTGTAGCAGGAACTCCGAGGACGAATGTATCAATTCCCGGGCCACCAGTCAGGATATCGAATTCATTGGTGCCAAAGCTTTCATACTGTCGGTTGCCGTTGCGATCGATACCTACTTCTACTCCGACAAATTCCGCAGTCCCCGCACCCGCACCAGTGATGAAGTCGTTGCTGCGGGTGCCGACAAAAGTTGCGGATCTAGTAGCCTCGTTTTTCCCGAAATTGAAGAAGTGCTCCCGGCCGGTTTTCAATACGCCTGAGTTGACAAACGGTACGATATCCGGGTTTTTCTTTAAGTATTCCGGTTCAAAAAATGAAGTTCCAAAACGACCTTCTTTAGCCCCAAATTGAACGAAATGCTGATAGCCTGATTTGAAAGTTCCGTTCTGAATAAACGGTCGCAAGTCTGAGTTATTTGCTAAATAAAAATCTTCGTTGTACTCAGGCGATACTTGAGTGCGCCGGAATAAGCGGTTTCCTTCATCGTAACCTAACTGGATAAATTCATCGAGGCCGGTGGCAAAGGGTGCGTTTGGGTTGACTGTGCGAACCAAGGATACGATGTTTGGTTTGGTTGCAAGGTAAGTAGCTTCGTCAAAATACCGCGATATTTTAGTTAAGCCGCCTTCTCGCCCGAATTTTTCAAAGTGTTCTCTACCGGATTTGATGACTCCTGCATCAATGGCCGGCTGAATCCAAGGATATTGTGAGAGGTAGTATTTTTCGTCGAAAATTGCGTAGTTTGTCATGGTTTTTTGCCTAAAATTAGTTGTTTAAACATGGAATATAATCGCTGCTACTATAGCCTTTCTCAAGGGCGGTGATGTATTTCCGGTAATGGGTAATTGATCACTTTTAATTGCTCGCATTTGACCAAACTTACTGGAGAAGCGCTACATACAATTTTACACTGTCTATTGCTTGCCAGAGTATCACTTCAGACCTATTTATGCGATCCGATGACTAATCTTTATTACTTCGGCTCGCTGCGCGCCATTAATCGAATTTGGATAAATTATTGCTTGCTGTTTTTGCTTGTACAGTCAAATTAATTATTATTAGATTACCTCTAATAGTTTTGATGACAGCAGAAAAAAGGGCGATCGCCTTTTTTTTAAAGAGTACGATCGCAAAAAAAGTCATCAATCATCAGTATTGACTAATGACCAATGACCAATGACCAATGACTAATGACTAATGACCAATGACTAATGACTATCCGATCGAGAAAGTACCGTTACCGTTAGATTCTTGGAAAGTCAAACCCAAAGTTGCACCTCCTTCAATCACGCCCAGCACATCTCCAAAACGCTGGATTGATAAATTGTTGCCAACGGGATTCAGAGTGTAGCCGTCGTTTAAAGAATTTCCTTGCAGTTGGATCAAATCGTTTTCTATGTCGAAGTTCCGAATTGTAGCTTGACCGTTACCCGTATACAGGGGTGTCGCGGAGGGATTCTGGGCTGCTGCTGGAACTCCGAGGACGAATGTATCAATGCCCGGACTGCCGGTCAGCACATCGAATTCATTGGTGCCAAAGCTTTCATACTGCCGGTTCCCGTTGCGATCGATGCCTACTTCCACTCCGATAAGTTCGGCATTTCCTGCGCCCGCACCAGTGATGACATCGTTGCTGCGGCTGCCAACAAAAGTCGCAGACCGGCTGGGTTCGTTTTTGCCGAAATTGAAGAAGTGTTCCCGACCGGTTTTCAAATTTCCAGAGTTGACAAATGGCACAATATCAGGATTTTTCTTTAAGTATTCCGGTTCAAAAAATGAAGTTCCAAAACGACCTTCTTTGGCCCCGAATTTAATGAAATGGTCGTACCCAGATTTGAAAGTTCCGTTCTGAATAAACGGTTGCAGTTCAGAGTTGTTTGCTAAATAGAAGGTTTCGTTGTATTCAGGGGATACTGCGGCCCGGCGCTGTCCTTCATCGTAGCCGAACTGAATAAAGTGATCGAGACCGGTTGCAAAAGGTGCGTTGGGATTGACAGTTTTGACAAATGGTTGAAGGTCTGGGTTGGCGGCCAGGTAAGTAGCTTCGTCAAAATACCGCGATATTTTAGTTAAGCCGCCGGCTTGACCGTATTTTTCAAAGTGTTCTTTGCCGGATTTGATGATTCCTGCATCAATGGCGGGTTTGACCCAAGGATATTGAGCTAGGTAGTATTGTTCGTCGAAAATTGCGTAGTTAGCCATGTTTTCCCCCTAGGGTTTTGATGAGCCTGACAATCAAAAGCAATTAATTTCGCCGGCGATCGATCGCGGATCTGGAACTTATACAATACTGAATTTATGAAACTGTTTTAAGTTCCCGACCAATATATAAATTTTCTCATGCGGAACTCATCAGAACGGAAAATTCCAGATTCGGAACTGATTTTTTTCTGCATTTGATTAATTGCTCGATCGCCAGTTTAATTAGTTCTACAAACTTTGGAACCTTGGTCAGGAGCGTTTTTCTCAAAGATTGGTCTATCGTTTATTTTGTTATCATATTTTATGAATACATATATACATTTTTTTGTCAAGTAAAGATTTACAAAGAAAATTTGGAGTGTTTGCTCAAGGAATTTATCAAATAATGTAACGAAAAATCGCAATAAATTTGTCGAATTGTGTCATGTGCAGGCTCAAATCGCCCAATGGCAAGCGTTTTCTGGTAAAAATGCTTATGGGATAAAAAATTCCCGATTGCCGAAAACAGCATCTTAAAGGAGCCTAACCGGATGTTCACTCACGTCAAGCCCACCATTCGCCACGTCGTGCCGGAAAACTTGCAGGGGCGATCGCTCATGAAGGTGGTCTATGTCGTACTAGAACCGCAGTATCAAAGCGCCCTGTCCGCAGCGGTTCGAGCGATAAATAACAAAAATCCGAATCTGGCAATAGAAATCAGCGGCTACCTGATCGAAGAACTCCGCAGCCCGGAAAATTACGAGGCCTTCAAGCGGGATGTGGCCGATGCCAACGTATTTATTGCTTCTCTAATTTTTATCGAAGATTTGGCCGAAAAAGTGGTATCGGCTGTAGAACCGCTGCGCGACAGCTTGGATGTCGCCGTTGTCTTCCCGTCAATGCCGGGGGTGATGCGCCTGAATAAAATGGGCAGTTTCTCGATGGCGCAGTTGGGACAAAGCAAAAGCGCGATCGGCGAATTCATGAAAAAACGGAAGGAAAAATCCGGGAGTTCCTTCCAAGACGGAATGCTGAAACTGCTGCAAACTTTGCCGAAAGTGCTGAAATATTTGCCGATCGACAAAGCCCAAGATGCCCGCAACTTCATGCTGAGTTTCCAGTATTGGCTGGGCGGTTCCCAAGAAAACTTGGAAAACTTCCTGCTGATGCTGTCGCATAAATATGTCTTCAAAGGCCAGGAACAGCTAAGTTTTCAAGAACCGGTTGTCTACCCGGATATGGGGATTTGGCATCCTTTGGCACCAGGAATGTTTGAGGATGTCAAAGGATATCTGAACTGGTATAATGCCCGCACAGATATTTCGGCAGACCTCAAAGACCCCCTCGCACTCTGCATCGGTTTAGTGTTGCAGCGCACTCACTTAGTTACCGGAGATGACGCGCACTACGTGGCAATCGTGCAGGAATTTGAGGCAATGGGGGCGCGGGTTTTGCCGATTTTTGCCGGCGGTTTGGACTTCTCGAAACCGGTGGAAACTTTTTTCTTGGAAGTTGGGGCCAAAGGTGTGGCACCGCTGCCGATCGTCGATGCGGTAGTTTCTCTGACTGGTTTTGCTTTGGTTGGCGGCCCGGCGAAACAAGATCACCCAAAGGCGATCGATACTTTGAAAAAGCTCAATTGCCCTTACATGGTGGCTTTGCCGCTGGTTTTCCAAACGACGGAAGAGTGGGAAAATAGCGATTTAGGTTTGCACCCGATTCAAGTTGCTTTGCAGGTTGCGATTCCTGAGTTGGATGGTGCGATCGAACCGATTATTTTGTCGGGAAGAGATGGCGCAACTGGCAAGGCGATCGCCCTGCAAGACCGAATTGAAGCAATTTCCCAGCGCGCCATGAAATGGGCAATGCTGCGCCGCAAACCAAAATTAGATAAGAAAGTTGCGATCACCGTTTTCAGTTTTCCTCCCGATAAAGGCAACGTCGGAACAGCCGCTTATTTGGACGTTTTCGGCTCGATTTACGAAGTATTGAAAGCCTTAAAAGGTAACGGTTACGACTTGCCAGAACTGCCGGAATCTGCCGAAAAGCTGATGCAAGAAGTCATCCACGACGCCACAGCCCAATACCAAACTCCCGAATTAAATATTGCTCACCGGATGTCCGTAGCTGAGTATGAAGAATTCACTCCTTACTCGGAACGCTTGCAAGAAAATTGGGGCCCGCCTCCGGGACATTTGAACAGCGACGGACAAAATTTGCTGATTTACGGCAAACATTTCGGCAACGTATTTATCGGAGTGCAACCTACCTTTGGATACGAAGGCGATCCGATGCGGTTGTTATTCTCTCGTTCCGCCAGCCCGCACCACGGTTTTGCTGCTTACTACACATATTTGGAGCGCATTTGGGGTGCGGATGCGGTGCTGCACTTCGGCACTCACGGTTCCCTAGAATTCATGCCCGGTAAGCAGATGGGAATGTCGATCGATTGTTATCCCGACAGTTTGATTGGCAAAATTCCTAATCTCTATTATTACGCCGCCAACAATCCCAGCGAGGCAACTATTGCCAAGCGCCGCAGTTATGCTGAAACAATTTCTTACTTGACTCCTCCGGCGGAAAATGCTGGTTTGTACAAAGGTTTGCAGGAACTCAGCGAGTTGATTGCTTCTTATCAAACTTTGAAGGATACGGGGCGCGGCGTGCCGATTGTGGATGCGATCGTGGAAAAATGCCGTTTGGTCAATTTAGACAAAGATATTGACCTACCTCCTGACCCCCCCCAACCCCCCCTTACCAAGGGGGGGCCAGGGGGGGTTGCTGCGGGGATGACTGCCCAGGAACGGGACAATTTAGTTGGCTTGGTTTACCGCAAGTTGATGGAGATTGAATCGCGGTTGTTACCTTGCGGTTTGCATATTATCGGTAAGCCGCCAACTGCCGAAGAGGCGATCGCAACTTTAGTAAATATCGCCAATTTAGACCGCGAAGAAGACAACTTGATCAGCTTACCGCGAATTATCGCCAACAGTCTGGGACGCGATATCGAGGAAGTTTACACCAACAGCGACAAAGGCATTTTAGTTGATGTCGAATTGCTGCAAAACATCACCTTAGCCTGTCGGGATGCAGTCAGCGCTTTGGTGAAGGAACAAACCGACGCTGAAGGCCGAGTTTCCCTGGTTTCCAAGTTGAATTTCTTCAACATGGGCAAGAAAACACCTTGGATTGAATCCTTGCACGCAGCCGGTTACAAAAAAGTCGATCCAGAACCGATTAAACCGCTGTTTGAGTATCTGGAATTCTGCTTGCAGCAAGTTTGTGCCGACAACGAATTAGGCGCATTGTTGCGCGCCCTAGAAGGCGAATACATTATCCCCGGGCCCGGCGGCGATCCGATTCGCAACCCGGATGTTTTGCCGACTGGCAAGAATATGCACGCTTTAGATCCGCAGTCAATCCCGACGACGGGTGCGGTGAAGTCTGCTAAAGTTGTCGTTGACAGACTATTAGAAAGACAGCGCACCGATAACGGCGGCAACTATCCCGAAACCATCGCCGTTGTGCTCTGGGGAACCGACAACATCAAGACTTACGGCGAATCCCTCGCCCAAGTAATGTGGATGGTGGGAGTCAAGCCAGTTCCCGATGCTTTGGGCCGGGTAAACAAACTCGAATTGCTGTCTTTAGAAGAGTTGGGACGGCCTCGGATCGACGTAGTAATTAACTGTTCCGGCGTATTCCGCGACTTGTTCATCAACCAAATGAATTTGTTAGATAAAGCCGTGAAAATGGCAGCGGAAGCCGACGAACCTTTAGAAATGAACTTCGTCCGCAAACACGCATTGAAGCAAGCGGAAGAAATGGGAATCAATTTGCGCCAAGCAGCAACCCGCGTGTTTTCCAATGCTTCTGGTTCCTATTCATCTAACATCAACTTGGCGGTAGAAAACAGCACTTGGGAAAGCGAAGCCGAGTTGCAGGAAATGTACTTAACTCGCAAATCCTTCGCCTTTTCTTCCGATAATCCGGGAACTATGGAACAAGACAGGCAGATTTTTGAGTCATCCTTAAAAACTGCTGATGTCACCTTCCAAAACTTAGATTCTGCGGAGATTTCGCTAACCGACGTGTCGCACTATTTCGATTCCGATCCGACTAAATTAATCGGCAGTTTGCGCGCAGATGGGAAGCAACCGACATCCTTTGTTGCTGATACGACAACAGCCAACGCGCAGGTACGGACGCTATCAGAAACCGTGCGTTTAGATTCGCGGACTAAGCTGCTGAATCCGAAGTGGTACGAGGGGATGTTATCGCACGGTTATGAAGGCGTGCGGGAGATTTCTAAGCGTCTGGTGAACACGACTGGATGGAGTGCGACTGCGGGCGCGGTGGATAATTGGGTGTATGAGGATGTGAACGGTACGTTTATCCAAGATGAGGAGATGCAGAAGCGTTTGCTGAATTTAAATCCTCATTCGTTCCGCAAGATTGTCAGCACTTTGCTTGAGGTGAATGGCCGGGGTTATTGGGAAACTTCGGAGAGTAATCTCGATCGTCTGCGTGAACTTTATCAGGAGGTGGAAGACCGGATTGAGGGGGTAGAATAGGATAGTTTGGGGCAGGCTTTTGGGCCTGCCCTCGACTATAATTGGAATATTCCACTTAGTACCGATACCTGCGGCTTAAGTGACGAACAAATCTTAGATATATTTGGAGTGATTGGCAATGAAAGCAGATAGTTGGAAAATTTCCAAAGTTTTCAGTTCAGGTGGTGAGATTCATTATGTTATGCCCCACTTTCAACGCCAATATAGTTGGGAAACAAGAGAATGGAAAGACTTATTAGAAGATGCGATCGCAATTTATGATGAATACGATCCAGATAGAGAACCAGAACATTTTATAGGATCTCTGGTAGTAATCAATGATGGAACACGCGGCATAATGACAGCTTTTAACTTGGTTGATGGCCAGCAACGTTTGACCACCCTATCCTTAATATTTCTTGTTTTGCGGGATATTATCAAGCCCACCGATCAAAAGCTTGCTAACAAAATTAATAAATTTGTAGTCAATTCAGATGAAGAAGGCGAAGGTGATGTTTATTTTAAACTTTTACCAACCAAGAAATATGGCGATCGCCAAGCTTATCAAGCGATTATTTTAGAAGGAAATTATAATCAATTTACTGAATCTGGCATACCTAAAGCTTATAATTATTTTCGTCACGAAATCGAATCTAAAGTTAAAGAAGGTGAACTAGATATTGGTAAGTTTTTTACAGTATTACAGAACTGTTTTCAACTTGTTTTCATAGAACTTAATAAAGATGAAAATCCTTATCATATTTTTGAAAGTCTTAATGCTAAAGGTAAACCGTTAACTCAGGCAGATTTAGTCCGCAACTATATCGCGATGATGCTACCAACATCTCAGCAAGAAAATGCTTTTACTAAATATTGGGAAAAAATCGAAGAATTATTGCAAGAGAAACGAAAAGTTGGGAAATCAGGGATGGGTGAATTAACGGCTTTTCTTCGGCATTATTTAGCAATGCAAACGAGAAATCTTTGTGCCGAATCCCATATTTATGCACGATTTCGTGATTATTGTAAAAAATTAGATGACCAAGAATTTGTCCTAGAAATTGCTAATCTCCTAAAATTTGCTGAGTATTACAACAAACTACTACGACCGGAAACTGAAGTCAACCAAGATATTCAAACTGCCTTGATTCGCCTTAATACTTTCGACCTTTCTACTGCTTATCCGTTTTTATTAATGCTATATGATGAGTATAAATCTCAAAATATTGATCTTGAGGAGTTTATAGAATCCCTAACCTTACTAGAAAACTATCTAGTTCGTCGCTATATTTGTGGGAAACAAACAAACTATCTTAATAAAATGTTCCCCTCCATTTGGAAAGATGTAGAAGCAATGAAAAATGAAGATGAAGAAATCACTTTGCCAGAAGCTTTGCAAAAAGTTTTGATTGCCAAGCAATATCCTAATGATAATGATGTCAGACAATCAATTAATAGCCGTCAACTTTATGAGAAAAACAATCAAAAAATATATCTTGTTATAGACACAATTAATCGCCACTTGTCTAAGGGAACAGGTGGGTTTACTGTCCTCGATCAAAATCCAACTATTGAGCATATTTTGCCGCAAACACTCAGTGAAGATTGGAAGAGTGATCTTGGAGGTGAATTTCAACAAATCTACCGAGATTATTTACATACCTTGGGTAATTTAACTTTAGTTACTTCTGAGTGGAATGCACAACTTTCTAATTCATCATTTCTGGTGAAAAAGCAAAAACTGGCTGAACACGCTTTGCGAATTAATAATGACTATTTTTCTCAAAGTATTAACCGATGGGATGAAAAAGCTATTCTCGAACGAGCTAATTTTCTCAGCATTAAGTTGATCGAAATTTGGCCATCCCTTGGAGAACATGAAGTATTTCCTACTCGCACATCCGGTAAGCCAAAGTTGATTAAAATCTGTGGTGACGAAATTCCACTTTCTAAGCAAACCTGGCGACAAGTTACAATTCAATGCTGTGAGTGGGTGATTAAAAACCGCTCAGATAGCTTTGAAAAGGCTAGAATTTCACTTACTAAATCTAATTTTCGAGATAATATGCTAGATAAAAATAGTAGTGAGATAAAAAGATGGCATGAATTATCAAATGGATGTTGGGTTCATGTAGACAAAACAGTGAGTCAGCATAAAGAATTTTGTCGTCGTTTTTTAGCAGCAGTTGGTATCTCAGAAGCCGATTGGAGTATCGAATCTGTCAGTGATTAGGAATGATTATTTAGAGTTTTGTTAAAAGGAAGAAGTATTACAACCATTATGACTTACAAAGGTTACAGTGCTAGCATTGAAGTAGATTTAGAAGCGGAAATTATTTTCGGGCGAGTCCTCGATATTAATGACGTAGTGACTTTTAAGGCACAAACTATTGAAGAAGCTCGCCAAGAATTCCACAACTCCATTGATGATTATCTAGAGTTTTGCAAAGAATTAGGACAGGAACGCGATCGACCTTTTTGAGTAAGGTGAAATTCCCTAATGAAGTACGAAGTCATCATTTACTGGAGTGACGAAGACCAGGCATTTATTGCAGAAGTACCAGAATTGCCGGGATGTGCTGCGGATGGGGAAAATTATCAAGAAGCACTGCAAAATCTAGAAATTATGATGCAGGAGTGGATAGAAACGGCTAACGCACTGGGTCGCCCTATTCCTCAACCGAAAGGTCGATCGATGTTTGCGTAGTTGAAATAGAATCACAGGCGATCGCCCTTATCTTCCCAAAGTGCGATCGCCCACGGGATAGCTACGCCGATCGCACTATTGGATTATTTTCCTATCAGCCGATCGTACTCTGCGTGAGTCCCAATCCAAAACCACAAAATACCTGTTTTAATTTCAATACCCAACGCCCGATAAGCTTGTCCGGCCCTTACAGACCAATAATTACCAACCTTCTTAAAATGTAAAGAAGGATGAGACGGATCTGCCTTCAGCAACTCATAACACTGATCTGCTGTAGCCTGTACCGTTGAGGGTAAAGCGTTATAACAGTCCCAAAATTTTCGAGTAGTATAGTGCATTAAATCTCTCGATAGTTACCACTCTCAAAATCGGCGATCGCTTCTCCTGCTAAAGCATCCAGTTTACCCTTAGCAATATCTTTCTCTAGCTGAATATCCCATCGTTGGTAATCCAAATTCAAAAACCACTCTAACAACTCTCCAATTTCGTTCGGCGGAAGTTCGAGAATCGCATTTTCTATCTGTTCTACAGTCAACATAGGCTGTCTTAGATTACACTTTATTTCGCTGATTTTATCGTAGCACTGCGATCGAAGTGATTGAGATATTACTCATCCCATTCTTCTCTTAGCTGCAACTGGAATTCCAAAGCATCCACACGCTTCGGTAAAAAACCGCGCCATCTCTTTAAATTTTTCCTGGGCAATCTTTGACTGCTATCCTGAGTCTCGGTTGTTTCCCGCTGACGAATCAATGCTGACAAAAATTCTAAAAGTTGCTGTTGCTCTTCAAGAGTGAGACTTTGAGCCTGACTTAGTACCTCGCTATAAGTAGACATAGGCTTTATGTTGAGATTTTTGGGCTGATTGTTATTATAGCAATTTAGGCTCTAGGAAAATGCGATCGCCCGTTTCTTCCCAAGTACGCCCTTTTCTTCCCGAAGTGCGATCGCCCTTAAGTTAATCATAAATTTCTCTCCGGTGTCCAATCTGGTGAATGGTAATAACCCTTAAATCATCATCAAAAGAATAAATTACCCGATAATCACCCACTCTTAACTTAAAGAAACCTGCCAGATTAGCCGACAACGGCATAGGAGTAATTTGTTCAAAATTTTCAGCCAACCAATTGATTTTATTACCTATACGCTCCTGCACAGCCTGAGTCAATTTTTCTTAGTTAACCAGAGCTTCTGCTGTCAACTCAACCAAATAGCTCATTACGCCTTCATGCCGAGTTTTTGATAAACTTCCCCAGCTTCGATGCTGCTTTCTCCTGCTTGCTTGCGCTTCATTGACTCTAACAATTTCAGCTTGACTTCTTCCTTAACTTCTAAACCTGCATCAGGATCGCCCAAATATTCTTCTAAGCATTGTTCAACGGTATGCCGAATCAAGTCCCGCAGTTGCTCAACTGTCATATCTTTGACTTGCATATTAATCTCCTAGTCTGTGGGATTATCGATAAATTATAGCAACTTTAGGAGCGCCAAACCCAATCAAACTGATTTTGGCTCAAAGAAAGTGCGATCGACCATTTCTTCCCGAAGTGCGATCGCGCGGATTAACTATCGATCGCCTGCCGGATCGCTTTGGCCCGCCAGACTCAGCATCGCAAGAAAATCAGTAGAATGCCAGAACCCCGCTAGCTTTTCGCGCGATCGAACGCCAGAGGATATTGCTGTTAGGGCGATCGACCTTTTGGTGTTCTCCTCGGGCGATAGTTAATCCCCAAATTTTAACTTAAAAATAAATTTTTCCACCATCGTTTTCCAACCGCCAAGCAGCTTTATCTATGGCAATTGCAGCGGGATTGGCAATAGTTGCCGTGTACTTACCGAAAATGCCGATACTTTTCGCTATTCTTTCTCCCACCTATTCCCAGCAATTTTAATATTGCTCGCAATAGCAATGACCGACACGGAGGCATCAAATAAAAACAAAGCAGGCAATTTTTTTGTGGTTGCTGTATTTTGTGCTGGTTTGGCAATTAGCTACGATTGGGATATCACCAAAAAAACTTATTCAGCGTATCTAAAAAACATTCAATTTGGACTGACAAATCCATCGTTAGTTACAGCCAAGCAAAAGTTACAGTATGCAGCCATACAGCAGTCTATTCCACAAGGAGAAACAGTTTTGACCAGACTAGACGCACCTTTTATTCTCGACTTTAAACGCAATCAAATTTTTCTCGCCGACTGGCCCGGGGGAGCTAGTTTGCCACCCGGTATGCCTGCCTTCAATGGCCCTGAAGCCTTGGCAAACTATTTAGCCACAAAATCTATTCGATACATAGCTTATTCGTCTTGGAGTCTCAATCATCCTGCTGTAGATACTTCAGGGCCTGGATTGTCATCTTGGTTTCGACTGCAAGCAAAACTTTCTCACGACTTTCGGGATAACGTGTGGCAACTTGCAAAAACTCGAAAACAATTGTATGAAGACGGAGAAAATTTTGTGCTGGATTTAGAAACAAAATTGTAGAAAGTCTTGGACGCGGAGATAGTCAGAAATCTGGTTTTTTCCAAACATCTTTCGTTGCAGCCAACAGTAAAGGTTAAAAATCCGGTTTATTTGATCACAGGGGATTTTTTACATAAAAAAGCAAATTGGATATTAAACCGAGAAGCCGGAAATGTTTGGTATCAATTTTAGCCTCTGCTGGCAGCATCTGCAATACATCTTTTTCGGATAAAAGATTGAGGTTTTCTTCTTGGGCGAAAAAGTTCTTGCCCAGCAATCTCAAAAAAGCTCGAAACCAAGAGGGGGGAAGCCAGTGAATTAAGGGGACAGCGGTGTGGAATTCTACGGGAAACCAGCGGTTAGGAGTAGTGATGCAGCAGGTTTGGCCGACGCGGCAAAGTTCTCGAATAAAAGTTTCTTGCTGAGTTCGATTACCGACGTGTTCGATGACGGCAAAACTCACAACTAAATCAAAACTTTTGTCTGGAAATGGTAAAGTCAAACCGTTAGAACGGACATACTTTAAACCGGGATATTCTTGTTCTAAAAATGCAGCATCTTCCATGCCCACAGCGGTGATTTTATGGGGGTAGGGATAGAGTTTCTCAAAAAAATTGCAATCTTCGCGGCGGTCGGAAGTTACTCCTACATCCAACACGGTTGTGTCGCCGCTGGGATTGGCTAATGCCATGAGTAAATCAAACATTTTTTGGCGGGCATACCAAGATAGTTTGGTGGCAAAACCACCAAGCTTGGGGCCTACGTACTCGCTGGAGTTTTTTTGATTTATTGTCATAGGATTTGAAGTTTTCGACGTACTCTGAGCAGAGTTTATAGTGTTTGACTTATAATTAGTTTACCTGCGCTTCAAGCCCAGCACGCTGAGAAAAAAGCTAGACAGAACCATCTGCAAACCGACGGTCAGGCACGTGAGCGAGGGAATAACTAAACGGAGAGTTTTAGAAGGGTCTAGAGAACCGAAAGCTGTACCGCTCCAAATAGTTAATGACAAAAACGAGCCAACTATTCCGATTAATATCAGCGTGACTCCGGCAATCAATCCTGTTTCTAAGGTAACGTAGCGAAATATTTTGTTGAGTTTGGGGTCTTCGGGCAGCAGTTTCTCGCTGATGGCGAAAACTTTGGTGAAGAAGGCGAAAGTTACTGCTTGAAAACCGACGATAATTGCGATCGCCCCATAAAGCAGCGTATGTACGTCAAAGTTAATACTGCCAATCTTTTGAGTACCGGGCAACAGCCAGATGGTAACAATTATACCCAAAATCATCAGCGCCACACCAGGATACAAAAACAGCCAGCGAGGACTATAAAGCAACAAAAATCTGAGGTGCCGCCAGCCATCTCGCCAAGTTCGCAAGTGCGGCGGGCGACTGCGCCCGTCGGGAGATAGTACCGTTGGGACTTCAGCGATTTTCAACTTGTACAGAGAGGCTTTGACGACCATTTCGCTAGCAAATTCCATACCCGTTGTTTGCAAGTCGAGTTTCAAAATTGAGTCTCTCCTAAAACCCCGCAATCCGCAGTGAAAATCGCCGGCGGAACTTGCAAAGAATAACCGCCCAACCCATGTCAGCACCGGATTTCCTAAATATTTGTGCAGTGGTGGCATTGCACCGGGTTTGATGCCTCCTTGAAAGCGATTTCCCATGACTAAATCGCAGCCTCCCCGCAATTTTTCGACAAAGGCACCGAGGTTAGAAAAGTCGTAGCTGTCGTCAGCGTCGCCCATGATAATATAAACTCCGCGCGCCGCTACGATGCCTCCCATCAGGGCGCTGCCGTAGCCTTTGGCTGCTACGGGCACGACTCGGGCCCCCATTTTGGTGGCGATATCTTGGGAACCGTCAGTGCTGCCGTTGTCTGCTATGATGACCTCGCCGGCAATATCCAGTTCGCG
Organism: Microcoleus sp. B4-D4; assembly: GCF_036705185.1. Classification (NCBI taxonomy): domain Bacteria; kingdom Bacillati; phylum Cyanobacteriota; class Cyanophyceae; order Oscillatoriales; family Microcoleaceae; genus Microcoleus; species Microcoleus sp. B4-D4. The sequence goes on from NZ_JAUBTX010000011.1 coordinate 14,306, forward strand.
CAGTGACCTCTGAGCCTTCTCGATGCAAATTTCTAAAGTTTCTGCTTCGTTGAGGCAGGGCATGAGTATCGAGAGTTCGAGAGTGTATTCCCCGCTGGTGTTGGTCTGTTCGGCCATAGGTTTATTCCAGGCATTGCTGGCGATCGACAATACTTACTTTTCCAGTATCTCTGCTTAAATTATTAGTTGTGAATAAAAATCAACAAAACTTAATTAAAGTTTTTCAATTTTTTCCCAACTGCCGTTTTTTTGTAATATTAGGTTAGTTAATTTATGAGTAGAAGCGTTTTTCTAGTTTTGCTAGCTGCTATTTTGTGCAGTGTGGTGGGTCAATTTAGTCTGAAAGCAGGAGCAAAAATCTTAGGGCCCATTGGCGCTGCTAATTTAGTGGAAAAAGTGCTCGCAATGGCAACTCAGCCTTTGATAGTTGGAGGTCTGTGTTTGTATGCAGTTTCTTCGATCGGCTTTATCGTAGTTTTGTCTCGCGCCAACATTAGCATAGTCTCGCCTTTACTGTCAATTAGTTACTTGTTTACTGTGTTGGGCGGGAAAATTGTATTTAACGAGCCTTTGCCACCGCTGCGGTTGGTAGGCGTGGGGCTAATTATGACGGGAGTAATTTTTGTACTCCAAGGTCAAAGTGGGGGAACCGCTGGGGGCAACTAGCGATCGCTTTTAACATTGATCATTGAGTGCTGAGTTGATAACTTAATTCAAAGGGTGCGTCTGATCATAACCTTCTAAATCGATACTGAGGTCACAATTATGAATTATTATTATTTTATTTCTTTTGCCTGGGGAATTTTCCTTCTTGTATCCCTGATTGGTTGGGGTGGAGTAGTCAACCGCATCCTTTTTCCTCAGTACAGAGTTGACTGGGGACAAAGAGCCGCTTGGGGGATAGCTTGGACTATTATATTTGGTGGTTTATTAAATGTGACATGGACTATTTCGCAAGCAACTATTTTAATATATATATGCTTGGGCGCACTTTACGGAATAATAGATGCCTGGGCAAATAAAACTTTGATCGCCGACGAGCTGAATCGGTTAATTAATGCTTTTAAAGAAAATAGTTTTTTGGCGATCGGGACTTTTATCGCTTTTCTTCTGGCTGCTGTGCAATACAGTGGTTCAGTGGCCGGGTATAATTTTAATCCTCACGATGACTACCACGCCTATTTTGTATTCCCCCATAAAATGCTTCAAATAGGTTCTCTTGGTTCCGATCCTTTCAGCGAAAGAAGATTGGTATCTGCACTGGGAGGACAATCATTCTTGCATACATTCATTCTCAGCCTGTTGGATGAAAGAAGTTTATATCTGATCGATCCCGGATGCGCCTTAGTCGTAATGATAGGACTCATGATCGGATACTGTCAGCAAAAACAATTTTCAAAAAGCTCGACATTACTGATTGTGTTCGCATTTTTATTAATTAGCCGAGCTCATACAAATACAACTGGTATATTAATTCCGGTATGTCTTTTCTTCAGCTTATTTAGAGTTTTTGATTGGGACAAGCTAAAAGCAACAAACATCCACAGTAATGCTGCGATTGTAGGATTGCTTGCAGCCGCCATCTGCGCTTTAAAAACCACCTTGATTCCCGCGTGTATTATTTTCTTCACCTGTAGTTATTTTTTCTATATCCTTGGCAGCCAAATAAAGCATAAAGCAATCTACGAATTTTGTTTGGCTAGTATTTTATTGGCTGTGTTTATTTTACCCTGGTCGATCTCACTGTATCAGTCATCAGGGACTTTACTATATCCCATACTTGGGAAAGGTTTTCATGGTTCAGTATACGGAGGCTCGGTCAAGCTTCCTAGCAATGAGATTTTCGGAGAGCTTTTTCGATTTTCAGCACTTAGACTCAAGCTATATGCAATTTTAGCAATTGTTTATTTACTGACTGTATTGAGAATTAGATTTTTTATGGTTGGTCTCCATAAAAAGCCAATTGTTAGGGAAGCAACTCTGTCTATTAATCTTAGTAATGTGACGGGCGTTGCAATCATAGGAATTTCTACTGGAGGCTCGGAGATCGGCCGCTATTCATATTCACTACTATTAGTTGTGTTCCTGATATTAATCTTCGTTGTTATGGAAAATATCGAGCCAAAAATGTCAAACTTAAACTTAAGAAATAGGCGTTTCATTGGTGGATTATTTTTGTCATTGTTGTTGGCGATAAATTGTAAGGGCGACAAAATGTTTATACAATATAATAACTATGTAGAGAACATTGCCTCTGGTTTGAAAAATGTACCTTTAGTGACACGAGACGAGCGAGAAAAATATTCAAAAATGCTAGATTCGGTTCCTGAAGGAGAAATAGTTTTAACAAGACTTGACAAACCTTTTTTAATGAATTTTAAGAAACATACAATCTGGATTGCAGACTACCCAGGCGGGGCTAGCCTTCCGCCCGGTATGCCTTCCTTTAAAGGAGAAGAAGCGCTAGCAGATTATCTAGTTTCAAAATCGATTAGATATGTTGCATATTCTTACGCTGATGAAGCGAACTTTCCTAGGAAATCTCTAGAATATAGACTCGAAGTCAAGGCACTAGGTTTTTGGCTCCGAAATCAGGCATTGAACACTTTTGAATTTCAAGATAGCTTACAAAAACTCGGTCAAACGAGAAAACGGATTTATGATGATGGAGCAAATTTTGTAATTGATTTGTCAAGCAATAAAAACAAGCAGTGATATCAGTTTGATTTGCAGTATTTAAAATAGATGAACCAACATCACTTATTGATCGATCGCACCGCCGTTCTTGCTACAATGCACCAAAAAGAACGGGTGATGGCTCCCATTTTGGAACGAGAATTAGGCGTAAAACTCGTACTGCCTGCAGAGCTTAATACAGACATTTTCGGCACATTTACTAGAGAAGTTAAACGCTTAGGAACTCAAATAGAAGCCGCCCGCCAGAAAGCGGAAAAAGCTCTAGAAATTGCGGGCGAAACTCTGGCATTTGCGAGTGAAGGTACTTTTGGCCCTCACCCAATGATGCCGTATCTGCCAGCTAATCGAGAAATTGTAATTTTATTAGATCGAGCCAACAATCTCGAAATTATCGGCGAATCATTGTCTGTAGAAACTAATTACAGTCACCAGTTAGTTGCCACTATAGAAGAAGCAGATGATTTTGCTCAAAAAGCTGGATTTCCCGCACACGGACTGGTGGTTGTAGTTGGCGATGCTGCTAAAGGGAAAGGAGACATTGTTAAGGGAATAACTACCGAAAAGCAGTTGTTTGAGGCGGTGACAGCAGGCTTGAAAAAATCTTCAACTGGCAGAGTTCACATCGAAACAGATATGCGGGCGATGTACAATCCCACTCGGATGAAAAACATCGAAAATGCAACTCTCGATTTAGTTAGAAAATGTCAGCAATTGTGCCCGCAGTGCGGTTGGCCGGGATTTGAAGTTACTGACAAAAAAATCGGATTGCCCTGCGGACTTTGCTATTTTCCGACTCAGCTAGCGCGATCGACTATTTATCAATGCAAAAACTGCGGTTATACTAAAGAAGAACTGTTTCCCGACGGTCGAGAGACTGCCGATCCAGCTCAGTGTCAGTATTGCAACCCTTAAAATTAAGTTACTAATGATAGCCATAGCAACCGAACGCAACTGGAAACCCGTTATTAAAGAATTTGAGGCTGTAGTCGGTAAAAACGGGGTAGTGCAGCGCCGCGAAGAATTGATTGTTTACGAGTGCGACGGGCTCGCCAGCTACCGCCAGCGCCCCGCTGTAGTGGTGTTGCCGCGCACTACCGAGGAAGTCGCAAATGTGGTCAAAATATGCGATCGCAATTCCATTCCCTGGGTAGCTAGAGGCGCAGGAACTGGGCTTTCCGGCGGCGCTTTACCCGTAGAAAACTGCGTGCTGATTGTCACAGCCCTGATGCGAAAAATCCTGAAAGTAGACTTAGAAAATCAGCAAGTTGTCGTACAACCGGGAGTAATTAATAACTGGGTAACGCAAGCAGTTAGCGGTGCCGGTTTCTACTACGCACCCGATCCTTCCAGTCAAATTGTTTGTTCGATTGGCGGCAATGTTGCCGAAAATTCTGGCGGCGTTCACTGCCTCAAATACGGAGTTACAACCAATCACGTTTTAGGATTAAAATTGGTAATTCCCGACGGTTCCATTGTCGATGTTGGCGGCGAAATTCCCGAAATGCCCGGTTACGATTTAACAGGTATATTTGTCGGTTCCGAAGGCACTTTAGGCATCGCCACGGAAGTTACTTTGCGAATCCTGAAAGCGCCGGAATCGATTTGCGTTTTGTTGGCGGATTTTGCCAGTATCGAAGCAGCGGGCGAATCGGTTTCCGATATTATCAGCGCTGGGATTATTCCAGGCGGTATGGAAATCATGGACAATATCAGCATCAATGCTGTAGAAGATGTAGTAGCAACTGGTTGTTATCCCCGCGATGCGGCGGCAATTCTGCTTGTAGAAATTGACGGTTTAGAAGTGGAAGTTGCCACAAACAAACAGCGAATTGCTGATATTTGCAAGCAGAATGGAGCGCGAAATATCACTACTGCCCATGACCCGGAAACGCGGCTGAAAATTTGGAAAGGGCGGAAAGCTGCTTTTGCAGCGGCGGGTCATCTCAGCCCGGATTATTACGTGCAAGACGGCGTAATTCCGCGCACGCAAATGGCTTATGTTTTGAAGGAAATTGAGGGTTTGAGCGAGAAATACGGTTATCGGATTGCGAATGTATTTCACGCGGGAGATGGGAATTTGCACCCGCTGATTTTGTACGATAACTCGGTAAAAGGTGCGTTGGAAAAGGTGGAAGAATTGGGGGGAGAAATTCTCAGGCTGTGCGTGAAAGTCGGCGGCAGTCTTTCGGGGGAACACGGCATCGGTGCTGATAAGAAGTGTTTTATGCCGGATATGTTTTCGGAGGTAGATTTGGAGACGATGCAGTGGGTGCGTCAGGTGTTTAATCCGAAAGGTTTGGCGAATCCTGGGAAGATGTTTCCGACGCCGAAGACTTGCGGGGAAGCGGCGAGGGCTAAGGTTGAAACTATGAAGAAGTTGGAGGGTGCGGAGGTTTTTTAATTCCCCAGATGCAGACTGCAGTTTCAACCGCCGTCTGCATCTAATGTGCGATCGGCATTTTGATAATAAATTCCGTGCCCTTGCCCAATTCCGAAGTACAAGATAATTCGCCATTGTGTCTTTCTACAACAATTTGATAGCTAATTGACAAACCCATTCCCGTGCCTTTACCAACGGGTTTGGTAGTAAAAAATGTATCGAATATGCGCTGCTTAACTTCTTCAGCAATTCCAGGCCCGTTGTCAGCAATTTTGATTTCTACAAAATTCTCCCTAACTTCTGTGCAAATCTTAATCTGGCTGGGACTCTCTCGCATTTCTTGAAAACTTTGCTTACTATTCCCATCACCTAAAGCATCGATCGCATTACTGAGAATATTCATGAAAACTTGATTTATCGGCCCACCAAAACACTTCACAGGTGGTAATTTTCCGTATTCTTTGACAATTGCAATTGACGGTATTTCACCATTTCCTTTCAAACGGTGATTTAGTATTAACAGCGTGCTGTCAATACCTTCATGGAGGTTAACGGGTTTCATCTGTGAATCGTCGTGCCGCGCAAAGTTCCGCAGCGACTTGACAATCTGGTCAATGCGCTCGATACCGACGCTCATTGAAGATACGATTTTGGGGAAATCTTCAACCAAAAAATCTAGTTCATTCTCTTCTATTTTCTGTTGAATTTCTACAACTGGATTGGGATAGTGCTTTTGGTAAAGTTCGAGGTAATTAAACAAGTCTCTAGTATAATTTTTGAGGTAAGCAAGATTGCCGTAAATGAAGCTAACGGGGTTGTTGATTTCGTGAGCGACTCCGGCAATTAGCAATCCCAAACTAGACATTTTTTCGCTCTGCACTAATTGGGAATGAGTGGATTTTAGTTCTTCTAGTGCTGCTGCTAGTTGAGCTGCTTGTTCTCTGCTTTGTGCTTCGGAATTATGCAATGCTTCTTCGGCTTTTTTGCGATCGGTTATGTCTCTCTGTACGCCGATGAAATGAGTTAATTTACCTGTTCTATCGCGCACTGGAGATATTGACAAAGCATTCCAAAAAGCGGTTCCGTCTTGGCGGTAATTTTTTAATCTTACCTTGCATTCGCTCTCTGTTTTCAATGCTTGGCGGATGGTGTTTAGCGCATCGGAGTCTGTATCGCTTCCTTGCAAAAATCGGCAGTTTTTCCCGATAACTTCCTGTCGCCGATAACCTGTCATGCTCTCAAATGCGGGATTGCAATAAATAATTGGATGTTCTGGGTTAGTTGCGTCAGAGATGACTATTCCGGTGCTGGTAGCTGCCATAGCCCGATCGTACAACCAAAGCATTTCTTCGGCGCGCTTGCGATCGGTAATGTCCCGCAGCGTCGCTAAATAAGCCATTTCTCCTTCCCATTCTGTTTCCACCAACCGCATTTCTACCACAGCATTTTCTTGCTGCTTGCGAATAACTTTAACTTCGGTTTGTACGACGCGAATTCCTGCTGTAGCTGCTTTTCTAACTGGGGGAATAATATCTGCGTTAATCTCCAGATCGCAAGCAGAACCTTCTACTAGCAAACCACCAAAAAACACTCGACCTAAAAGTTCCTCAGCCGTGCAATTAAACAGCGCTTCTGCTGACTGGTTTACAAAAGAAACAAGTCCTCGTTTGTTGACAATTACCATGCCGTCTGCATTCTTTTCGATCGCATTCCGAAACCGACCTTCGCTAGCTTTCAAATCCTGCTTTAGCTGTTCCATTGCTCGCTGCATCTGCTGCATTTCACACAGACTCAGACTGTAAGCTTGTGAAAAGTTGGCCTCTGTCGAAGTTTCTGCTGATTTTTTTGATATCTCTTGAGAGTTTATTCTATTGGTCATGTTGCTAGCAGTTTGTTTCGGGTTCCTGCTAATATTACTGAGCTGATTTTCTGAATCTGCTTCTTGAAAAAACATATTTGAACCTACTATTTTTTTTATTAAGATGTCGCTCTTGCCCAAGTTTTTGGCTAATTTAGGGATAGAACAATTTATAACCGATGCTAGCACATGAATTTGATAATTAATCCTAAAATATCCTTAAGATTATAGAGCGATCGCCAGCGAATTATCTATTACACTTGAATAAGTAATTTTAAGAGCATAGACCCTGGCGCGGGAGACTGCCGTGAAGGGGAAAGATGGCTTCAATCCCTCTGACAGCGGACAATATAACAGGATCGACGCACCAGTTATAAATATTTATAGCCTTTCTCCGAAAGGTGAGGTACTGTCCGGCATAGGGCATATGGTATACCTCACCACGCTTGAGAACAGCTATATAATTAACTGAAAAGTGTTTTATTGTATAGAAAAAATATACTTATAACAAGCCAAGTCATGTTGAGATAATGTAATCATAGTCACAAACTACCAAATTATTCCCCTACCACCAGATTTGATATAGAATATAACCTGTCTATTTTTGCGATCGCAATTTCAAACCAATGGCACGTCTAGCACTTCTGAGCGTATCCAACAAAACCGGGCTAATCGACTTAGCGCGCAGTCTAGTAGAAGAATTTGAATTTGACATAATTAGCAGCGGCGGGACAGCAAGCGCCCTCAAAGAAGCAGGAATCCCAGTCACAAAAGTTGCAGAATATACTGGTTCCCCCGAAATTTTGGGAGGGCGAGTCAAAACACTTCACCCGCGAATCCACGGAGGTATTTTAGCGCGCCGCGATGTAGCGCAAGATATCGCAGATTTAGCCGAAAATCAAATTCGGGCGATCGATCTAGTTGTAGTTAATTTGTATCCGTTTGAACAAACAATTGCTAAACCGGGAGTAACTCTAGCAGACGCAATTGAACAGATCGATATCGGCGGGCCCGCGATGCTGAGAGCTTCAGCTAAAAACCACGCTCATTTGACAGTTTTGTGCAATCCAGAACAGTACAATACTTATTTAGCAGAACTGCGTGAAAATGGCGGGGAAGCTTCTTTAAAATTCCGGCAAAAGTGCGCGCTGGAAACCTTCAAACATACAGCAAACTACGATCGCGCGATCGCCAATTATCTCAGCAGCCAATCCGAGCCAGAATCGAAGCTACCAGAAGATTTCAACGTATCGGGAACAGAACTGCAAACACTCCGCTACGGCGAAAATCCCCACCAAGCGGCCACCTGGTATCAAAGCGGAACTGCACCCACAGGCTGGACGACTAGCACCATCCTGCAAGGCAAAGAATTAAGCTACAATAATTTAGTAGATTTAGAAGCAGCAAGGCGGCTAATTGTAGAATTCCCGGACACTCCCGCCGCCGCTATTCTCAAGCATACAAATCCTTGCGGTACAGCCTTGGGAACAACTATTTCCGAAGCGTATCAAAAAGCTTTCGACACCGATTCAGTCTCAGCTTTCGGTGGAATTGTCGCCCTTAACCGCCCGATTGATGCTGCTACCGCAACGGCGTTAACTAAAACATTTTTAGAATGTATTGTTGCGCCGGGGTGCGAACCAGAAGCGGAAGAAATTATCAAGAAAAAGGCGAAAGTTCGAGTCTTGATTTTGCCGGATTTGACTCAAGGGCCGCCACAAACTGTTAAAATTATTGCAGGTGGTTTGCTAGTTCAAGAGTCAGACAATGCAGTAGAAGAAACTAGCAATTGGCGCGCAGTTACTGAGAAACAGCCGACGGCGCGAGAGTTGGAAGAGTTGCTGTTTGCTTGGAAAGTAGCGAAACACGTTAAATCTAATGCGATCGTTGTAACGCGCGATCGCACTACAATCGGTGTCGGTGCGGGACAAATGAACCGCGTCGGATCGGTTAAACTAGCATTGGAACAAGCAGGAGAGAAGAGTCAAGGAGCGATTTTGGCTAGCGACGGCTTCTTCCCCTTCGACGACTCCGTAAAAACGGCGGCGGGCGCGGGGATAATTGCGATCGTCCAACCGGGAGGTAGTATGCGCGATAAAGATTCGATCGAAGCAGCCAACCAACTCGGAATCACAATGGTTTTCACCGATATCCGCCACTTTTTGCATTAGGAATAATACCTAGCAATTTTCAATTGTGTATCATAGGGTAGGGATACAATAGTGTTCGGGGATGTCAATAAGCGCCTAATTTTTTTGTATCCCTCGTTGATAGCAGAGTCTAGATCCCCCTTGCATCCCCCTTAAGAAGGGGGACGAAAGAGAATACTCTTATCCCGTCTTAAGACGGGAGACTGTGACACTCTTATCCCCCTTTATTAAGGGAGGTTAGAGGGGATAAAAAAGACTGTGACACCAATCAAAGCTGTTATGTCCCTAACGACTTCCCAGTTGCATCCTTAAAAAATTATGACTTACACTCAACAGCAAATTCAACCCCAAGACGTAAAAGTTAAAATCCTGCTCACCGGCGGACATCAGTGTACCATTACGCTCAAATCCGACACACCATTATTGCACAGCCTAGTCAAAACATTAGTCGATCGCACCCAAGCAACAGTAGGTTTTTCCACCTTATTTCAAATCCCCATAGACGATGGGCGTTCTAGCCTTTCCTTTCCCGGCGAACACCTAGTCGGATTAGTCACTGAACCCCCAATTTACTTGCAGCAACTGCAACCGCAGCAGCCAGCAACTCCCGCCGAAATCCCCGCCGAAATCCCCGCCGAAATTCCCGCCGCCGCGCCTATAAATGACGACTTAATATCTCGCTACGCCCAAATAGACAACTTTTTGACACCAGCCGAAAAGAACAAACTAATCAAATATGTTTTAGCAAAAGAATCAGAATTTGTGAGTACCAGCACCTCAACAAATGCCGAAGATTACCGCCGTTCTATGGTACTTCACTCATTCCCCGAATTTTCAACACTGATGGTAAATCGGATTAAAGGAATTCTCCCCGACGTGCTGCGGAAATTAAATATCCCATCATTTCCGCTTGGTGATATAGAATCTCAGCTAACCACACACAACGACAACAACTTTTATAAACTTCACAACGACAGCGGCTCGCCCGATACCGCTAGCAGATTTTTTACTTACGTTTACTATTTCTATCGAGAACCCAAGGCTTTTTCCGGTGGCGAATTGCTGATTTATGATAGCAAAGTTGAGAACAATTTTTATGTGGCGGCCGACACTTTCAGAACGGTAGAACCTCGGAATAACAGTATCGTATTTTTTCTCAGCCGCTATATGCACGAAGTTTTGACAGTTAGCTGTCCCTCGAAAGCTTTTGCTGATAGTCGCTGTACTATTAACGGCTGGGTGCGTAAAGCAGATTGAGACAAGATTTGCGGGTTAATCTGGGTTCGTAAAGTAAAGATAAAACGGCGGTTAATATCAATTCCGGTTGCACTCATACATGATGTTAACTGTTAACAGTTAACAGTGAATTTATATCAATTCTGTTAGCATCAGAATTATTCATTTCTCTCTAATCTCTCTGTGTTCTCTGTGTTCTCTGTGGTTAAATCATTCCGATGCAACCGGAAACGATATTACTATTCCGATGAAGATAAAATTTGATATAAAACCAGGTTTACACAAACAAAACCCGATCTGAGAGGGGTTGAAGAATGGATGGTTAACATTACGTTTTTTTCTTGATACGGCATTTTTTTCAGTCGGCGGAGGCGGACGAAAGTTTTTGTAAACCTGGTTTCAACCGCCGTCTGCATCTGCATCTCCCATGATGCGATATTTATTCCTGTGCTCCGGCATTTTTGAGCAATTTCACAACAGTCGAATAACCTTTAAACTCAGCCAGCATTAAAGCTGTATAATTGCCGGGATTCTTGTGATTTAGTTCTGCACCAGCAGCGATTAAAATCTTGACTGCATGAGTATAACCGCGATGGGCGGCCCACATTAAGGCAGTTGCACCGGAATCATCCAGCAGGTTGACATCCGCACCTTTTTCAACTAATAATTGGACGATCGCCAAATAACCGCGATCGCACGCCTTCATTAAAGCCGTTTTCCCCAAATCTGCCGGGACATTCGGATTTGCACCGCCGTCGAGCAAAACCTTCACCGTCTCAGTATGTCCGCCAAAAACAGCCAGCGTCAAAGCTGTCTCCCCAAAGTTTTTAGCATTCAGAAAATCTGCCTGATTTGAGTTGACTTTTTGCAGCAAAGCCGCTACGATCGCACTGTGACCGTGAACTGCAGCCACCAGTAAAGGCGTATCGCCCAACCGATTTCTGGCTCCGACACTAGCACCTCGGTTTAATAGCAATTCCACCACATCTTCGCAGCCTTCAACCACCGCAAAATTCAACGCAGTTTCATCATCTCTGTCCTTAGCGTTGATATCCGCGCCAGCATCGAGTAACATACGTGCGATCGGCAAATTTCCCCCAGCCGCAGCAGCCATCAAAGCCGTGCCCCCATCTCCATTCTTCACATTCGCATCAGCGCCCGCACCCAGCAAAGCCCGCACCGCATCAATATTGCCTAAATCCGCAGCCAAAGTCAAAGCAGTTTCGCCGTCTTTGTCGCGAATTTCCGCATTAGCGCCAGCAGCCAACAGCACCTCGACAACCGCCAAATTTTCTGCAGATGCAGCCTGCATCAAAGCGGTTTTGCTCTTTAGATTTTTAAGATTAACATCCGCACCGCGATCGAGCAAAATTCTGACAATTTCAGCGCTACCTTGACTAACAGCTAAAAATAGCATGAAATTGTCAGCAACAGCACCCGCATCAGCCAAAACTTTCACAACAGCTTCGTCCCCGGACAAAGCCGCTATTTTCAGAGCAGAATCTCCATCTATATCTCGGACATTCACATCAGCCTTAGCATCAAGCAAAAGCCGCACAACATTAACATCTCCTTTGAGAGAAGCGGCCATCAAAGCCGTACTTCCATCATCATTTTTTGCATCAACATCAGCCCCCACAGCCAACAACAGCCGCATAACATCAGCCTGTTTGTGAGCGGCGGCCAGCATCAAAGCCGTCAGCCCAAAACGCCTGCTCGCGAGGTTGACATTAGCGTCATTGTTTAGTAGGATACGCACGATTTCCGTATAGCCCTTTTGGGCGGCAAACATCAAAGCCGTTGTCCCCTCAGAGTCTTTGGCATTAGCGTCAACGCCTTTAGCGAGTAAAGCTTGGACGTGACTAATATTGCCAGTCTTGGCCGCTTGAATCAATACAGCGTCTTGTTTAATGGCAGGCATAATAGTATCTCGTTCTGTATGTTTTTACCATCACATGAGAGGGACTTACTGGTATACTAATTTTTATGAAGTTTTTTTGCTAATTCTGAGAACACTATGAACCTCGAAATTCCTGAGTCAGTGAAAGTTTGGAGCCAATTCTTCCACCCAGTTTTAATGTGGGTATTGCTGGCTCTGTCATTTTATGCTTTGTATCTCGGTCTTCAAATCCGCCGTACCAGAAGTGCTGAAGGCGAGGCCAAAAAAGAATTAATTAAGGGCAAATTCAACATCAAGCATCACCAAATTGGTTCTTTGCTGCTAGCCTTGATGGTAACAGGGGCGATCGGCGGAATGGCTGTCACCTACATCAACAATGGCAAACTATTTGTGGGAGCCCACTTGCTAGCAGGCTTGGGAATGACCGCAATAATTGCCATTTCAGCCTCGCTGACTCCTTTGATGCAAAAAGGCAATGATTTGGCCAGATACAGTCACATCGTTCTAAATGTGGCGCTATTGGGGCTGTTTGGCTGGCAGGCGGTAACAGGTGTGGAAATCGTGCAAAGAATTATCAGCAAAATGTAATCGTTAAAGCACGATTCACTCTTGGACGCGCGAGTGTCCTGAAACCGGGTTTTTCACGATAATACTTCGTTTGTAGACGTAGATCATTCTAAAAACTCGGTTTTTTTAGTCCCAGTGCGTAAGTGCTATAATTGCGATCGGGCTGTCATATAGCCTTTATCAAAAAAGTCAGGTACTATCCGGGATAGGGCATAGGGCATACGTCACTTTTTTGATGCTATATATTGATGAATCTATTTTTGTTGCCAATTTTTTAAATTACTCTAAATTGTGCTTTGCTCAAAATATAAGTAAGCAAATTAGTCTGCGGTCAAGTTTAGTTTAGCAAAGCCAACCAACTAAAATGCCCTCTTTAAAAAAATAGCCTTTATCAAAAAGTTTAGATTTTAGATTCTTCGACTTCGCGATCGTACAAGTTTTAGATTTTTCGACTTCACGAGCAAACAAGTTTTAGATTGGAGGATTGAGGGAGCGATCGATCGGTCAATACCTCATATGATATCGAATCCTCTCTTCATCGGAATAGTAAATTCACTGTTGACTGTTGACTGTTGACTGTTGACTGTTGACTGTTGACTGTTGACTGTTGACTGTTAACTGTTATAGCGGTTCTCACAAAAGTGAGGTATGCCCAATGCCCAATGCCCAATGCCCAATGCCCTATGCCCTATGCCCTATGCCCAATGCCCTATGCCCTATGCCCTATGCCCTATGCCCTATGCCCGAAAGTACCTCATATGAGAGCACAGAAAGGCTATACTTATCGACTTTCTATCCAGCTCCCTTTGTCCGGGGTTTTGCTGGAGCCTAGAGTGTTGCTAAAGCTTAATATTAATTGACTAAAAGTCTTGAAAAAACGGAGAGGGTGGGATTTGAACCCACGGAACCTTACGGTTCACCTGATTTCAAGTCAGGCGCATTCGACCACTCTGCCACCTCTCCCGGTAGATAAACTACATCATACCAGTAGTTGCCACTAACTACAAGCCGTTGCCGATTCTGTGTGCCGGTAAAGAATTTGTTCTAAAACCACTGCGAAATCTTCCCCCAGCCAAACTAGAGACGCTTCCGACACTGTGCCATTTTCCAGCAGCACGATCGAGAAATTCCGCAGTTTCGATCGCTCTCTCTCCACAATTCGCGGTACGCTGGCGGCATTCAAATAAACTGTACCCTCCCCACTCACGAAACATGACTTCCGCAACTCGTGCTTGGTGTGTCGCAGTTTGTGGTGCATATGACCAAAAGTTACCAGAGGTACGTGCTTCCCCGAACCGCGAGTTCGATCGATCGCCTCAGCAAAATCCGGGTCTCCCCAATCCCCTCCCAGCGGCTTCCAATCTCGACCGCAGGGGTCTTCAGGAGCCTCTCCCAGACCCGTCGGGCCCGTGTGACCCAAAAAAATCACATTTTCGCAATCCGCATCCGCCGCAGCTCCTGCAATGCGTTTGGCAGACTCCTCAAAACTTTCTACCCCAAACCATTCCGAGTAAAAATCGTTGTACTTCCACTCCGAACCCCCCCAAGTAAACGGGCGGCTTCCCACCACAGTTACGCCCAATTTGGGAAAATCTCGCTTGCTGTAACCGACGTGGGCTTCTCCCATTAAATCTAACTGCTGTTTTACCCAATTTTCTTGAGTGCGATCGTAGGGGCACTGGCTTCTGCCCCACTCCGTCGCTGTGTACCAAGCGTCGTGGTTTCCAAACACCGCAGCTTTCGGAATATCCAATTGGGCGATCGCCCGCACCACATCCACCGACTCGTTCCCAAAATCCCCCACAAACAGCACCAAGTCAACGCCCAAATGCTTCAGCGCCTCGCCGTCTTCTGCTTCCCAGTGATCGTGAACGTCCCCCACCACCGCAATTTTGATAGATTTAGCTTTATTCATTTGATTTGTTATGTGCGATCGAGCCCTAGCCCCTTCTTATCAGCATAGGAAACAGCGACCAATTTTTGCACTCTCCCCCAGGCAATTTTAGATTTTAGATTTTAGATTTTAGATTTTAGATTGGCCCAACCAGCCGCTTGCAACCGTTTTTGGTGAATTCAACTATAATTCAAATACACTTGAGTCCAGCCGCCACCTTCCCCGGAATATTCTAACTGTGTTTACCACCGCACCAGCTCCGAATTTTACTCAAACCAGACTGCCCGACGACTTGTTTGCAGCAATCAACGCCCTCAAACAAGAGTTAAACGCCGTCATTCTCGCCCACTACTACCAAGACTCCGACATCCAAGACATCGCAGACTTCATAGGCGACTCCCTAGAACTTGCCCGCAAAGCCGCCAACACCAGCGCCGATGTCATAGTTTTTGCCGGAGTTCATTTCATGGCAGAAACCGCCAAAATCCTCAATCCAGACAAATTAGTATTATTGCCAGACTTAAATGCAGGTTGTTCCCTCGCCGACAGTTGCCCGCCCGAAGCCTTTGCAGCTTTCAAAGCCGATCGACCAAAACACTTAGTTATTTCCTACATTAACTGTACCGCCCAAATAAAGGCAATGAGCGACATAATTTGCACCAGCTCCAACGCCGTCAAAATTGTCAACCAAATTCCTGAAAATCAGCCAATAATCTTTGGGCCCGATCGCAATCTCGGCCGCTACGTCATCGAACAAAGCGGTAGACACATGGAACTTTGGCAAGGAGCCTGCATCGTCCACGAAAACTTCTCAGAAAAAAAGATAGTTCAACTCAAAATCGAAAATCCCGAAGCCGAAATCATCGCCCACCCAGAATGCGAACCTCCCGTACTTCGCCACGCGAATTATATCGGTTCCACCGCCGCTTTGCTCAAATATACTCAATCGAGTTCCAGCCAAGCATTTATTGTCGCGACTGAACCGGGAATAATTCACCAAATGCAAAAGCAAACACCACACAAACAATTTATCCCCGCTCCTGGCAACAATAATACTTGTGCTTGCAACGAATGCCCGCACATGAGATTAAATACCTTGGAAAAATTGTACCTATCCCTCAAAAATCAAACTCCCGAAATTACCATGTCCCAAGAACTGCAACTAGCCGCCTTGAAACCAATCCAGCGAATGCTAGAAATGAGCTAACCGTTAATTACCAATTTTCGGTTAACCTATTGTAGGGTAAATTGGGTGCGACAATTAACTTAAGTTACCAACAAACAAATATTAAACCGCGCCCAACCCACCAATATTAGACTTGCATTGCACTCAATCGCAGACAATCTATAAATTATCTGCGTTTATTTGTGTTTATTTGCTTAAAATCTGCAGTTGCTCGGCTCTATCGAAGATTTATACAAGAACTATCAGCTAAAATCAAAAATGGTATGATTCCAGAAAAACTAATAATTTTCACCCGCTATCCCGAACCCGGAAAAACGAAAACTAGACTGATTCCGGTGCTGGGAAAAACAGGTGCTGCCAATATTCACCGCTTGATGACCCAAAAGGCGATCGCCCGCGCGCTCACTCTCCAAAACTCCCGCCGCCTATCAGTAGAAATTCATTACACAGGCGGCAGCCCACAACAGATGCAAGACTGGTTGGGAACCGATGTTATTTATCAAAATCAAACAGACGGCGATTTAGGCGCCAGAATGACTGCAGCGTTTCAAAACTCCTTTAATTCGGGGGTTGACAAAGCTGTAATTATCGGCACTGATTGTCCCGCACTGAAACCAGAAATCATGGCAAAAGCTTTTGACAAACTGAGCCAGCACGATTTAGTTTTGGGGCCGGCAAAAGACGGAGGTTATTATCTGATCGGGCTGGGGCGATCGGTACCAGAATTGTTTGGCGGGATTAGCTGGGGAACTAATGAGGTATTTGCTGCTACGCGGGCGATCGCCCAAAACCTCGATCTGAAAATTGCTTATCTTCCCACTCTTGCAGATATCGATCGACCGGAGGATTTGCTAGATTTAGATATGAATATGTTGAAATAATTAAACTCGATTGAGCAGATCTAATTCATTAGTAATTCTCATGTTTAATTAATAAAAAACACTTGATTGTGAAACCAGAAAGTCATAATATAGTAATTGTATTTGTCTGACCAAATGCAGTGGTTAGACAGCGCTTGCGACAATAGTCGCAAGCGCGACAAAAAGCCAAAATATAACAAATTTTAGTTCAAAATAGAATCATGATTTGAGGGCGATACTCTGCGATAATCGTCCCCCAAATCGTAGAAACCCGGTTTCTGACTGAATTGATCCTAAAGCGTCGCCCAACTCCTAGAAACCCGGTTTCTGACTATAGCGGTTATCAAAAAAGTGAGGATAGCCCAATGCCCTGCGCGGGCCAATCCCTCCGCTTCGCTCCGCCCTGTTTGGCCTATGCCCTATGCCCTATCCCGGATAGTACCTCATATGAGAGCACAGAAAGGCTATATTTATGGCTACTCAACCCAAAACTCATAGAAACCCGGTTTTTCGACCCCATCTGTAAAGCCTAAAACTGTCCCAAGCTGTTGAATAACAGATAAGCTTTGTACAACCCGCCCTCTATGTCACGGGTTGCTTAATTCTGTATGCCATCAGAAAATCATAATCTCAAAATTTCTATTATTATTCCAGCCTTAAACGAAGCACCTACGATCGCCCCAGTCATCTCCACCGCCCGAAATGCTAAAAATGTTGAAATCATTGTCGCCGACGGCGGCAGCAGCGATGGCACCGCAGATATAGCCCAATCTTTGGGCGTGCGAGTTATCTCTACCTCCCCAGGCCGCGCTACTCAAATGAATGCAGGTGCCGCCTCCGCTACTGGAGATATCCTGCTTTTCCTCCACGCCGACACTCTTTTACCCCCAGGCTACGACTCTGAAGCGCGCACGGCATTAGCTAAACCGTCCACACTAGGGGGGGCGTTTCCACTCAAAATTGATGGGCGCAGGCTCTGTCTGCGGCTGGTAGAAACAGGGGTAAACTGGCGATCGAACTTTCTCCAAATGCCCTACGGCGATCAAGCCATTTTTCTGTATTCAGCTACCTTTGACAAAATCGGCGGTTTTCCCGACTTACCCCTGATGGAAGACTTTGAATTCGTGCGCCGGTTGAAAAAACAAGGCCGCATTGCCATATTACCCCAGCCCGTGCTGACCTCCGACCGCCGCTGGCAGCAGCTTGGGGTCATTAAAACCACTGCAATTAATCAAATAGTAATTATCGCTTATTTCCTGGGAGTGTCGCCCGATCGACTCGCTTTCTGGTATAGAGGACAAAAGAAAAATTCTTCTGAAAACTAAAGAATAGTGAACTTTTCTAAAGCTCGGTAGCATTTATGCAAATAGGAAGCCCGTCCCTGCGTAAAATATGACTTGAACGCCTCAAAATTTACGCACAGCGAGGAAAAAGAGAATATGGCCGATCCCAGAGATGCAGAGCTTATTAAACCCTTTAACGGCGACCCCTTCACGGGTCATCTAGCAACTCCCATCAGTGCTTCTGATTTCACCAAAGCATTCATCGGGAACTTGCCAGCCTACCGCAAAGGACTCTCGCCCCTAGTTCGAGGTCTAGAAATCGGTTTGGCACACGGCTATTTCCTCGTCGGCCCAGAAATCGTCTTCGGGCCCCTGCGGGATTATCCTGAAGCAGCTAATCTTGGCGGACTAATTACAGCCCTCGTCATAGTTCTACTAGGCACACTAGGTATGTCTGCTTACGGTTTGGTCTCTTTCAAGCAAGACAACACCAGCTACCCCAGTGCTAATCCCATGACTCCCGATTCCCTCAGAAATGCTGAAGGATGGAGTCAGTTGACCGCTGGTTTCTTCATTGGTGGCATGAGCGGCGTCTTTGCTGCCTACTTCTTGCTGGAAAACTTTAATGGCGTTGATGCCATTTTCCGGGGTTTAGTCAACAATTAGACTCCGCTGCTCGATATCCCTGTTGAAACACGCTAACTTTAGTTTGGAGAATTTGACATGACAGGTACCTACGCTGCCTCTTTCTTGCCTTGGATTTTGATTCCGGTAATTACCTGGCTGATGCCAGTTGTGGTAATGGGTTTGTTGTTTATCTACATCGAAAGCGACGCCTGAGCTTTACCCACAAAGCAACACCTCAGTTGGAAGACTGACAGACAACTGCTCTGAAACCTCTCTCATAAGTCTAGGGAAAATCCGAAAAAATTGTTTTGAGATTGCTGGTAATTAGGAAATTTGCTTTCTTTACCCCAACCCCCAGACTCGACTGTGTGGAGCAATCTTTCTGTCTTCTTCCATCTGAATTCGCCATTGCAAAAAATCCTCTGTCATGCGGGCAGAGGATTTTTTTACAAATATTTTTTTCCCGCAGGCACAAATCACCCGATCGCCAAAGACAAATTTCCAAATTCTGAGCCACAATTGTTATGGAAACCTACTCATCAGGAGACAGCGATGCAATTTCTCTCCGCGCGCAAAATCTTAGCTCCATTCCTGATCTCGGTACTGCTGCTGGTGACTTCCTGCGGTCAGAATGAGGCCTCCTCCTCTCGCTGGGATCAAGCCCAGCAGGAAAGTACCCAAAAACCCGCTGGCAATGCCAAGCAAACTGCTGACAAATCCGCAGCTCAAACTCAAAACCTCCCCAAGAAGGCAGTTGCAGGCGGCAAGTTAAATAAATACTTCCCCTCTTCAGGCGGCGGATTCGATCGCGTCTTCGCTCAAGAAAAATCCGGTTTTGCTGAAGCTAAGCTCAACAAAGGCGGTAAAAATGTCGCCATGCTCTCGATTAACGATATCGCCGGCAACCCCTCGGCAGGTACAAAATTCCAGCAAAGTACCAAGAAAATTGGCGGCTATCCTGCCGTCAATCAGGGTGCTAATATCACTGCTGTTTTGGTGGCAAATCGCTATCAGGTGAAAGTTCAATCCCGCGATCCATCTTTTACTGCTAGCGATCGCGAAGCTTGGCTGTCAAAATTTAACCTCGGCGGCCTCGCTAGCGTTAAATAGCAATCTCTCCGATCCAACTCCGCGCCCGACTTTAGTCAGGCGCAATCAGAATTAAGTCTGCCCAGACAAAACTGTGAAGTTCTTGCCATCTGCCAAAAGTAATATCTTTGATTCTTGTTCAGCTATAAGGAGTTTTTTGTGAGCAAAACAGTCTTTGAATTAGTCGATCAACTGCCAAAAGACAACATGACTGTCAAAGCCCTGCGAGCGCTTGACTTTGTGGTTCCCGGCGAGTGGAACAATTTAGTGGGCTTTGAAAATACCATTCGCACTGTTACTGGCGAAACTGATGAAGATTTGATTCAGCAAATTGGCGATCGCGCCATCTACCTCTACAACGATAAGTCTGAGGGCTACCAGCGCGCTCTTTGGCTTTACCAAACGATCGACAGTGCTTCAGGTGCCCTAGGCGCTGCTGCTATGGCCAACAAAGTATCCGAAAATGTCCCGTTTTTGGGCTTCCTCGGCAATCTCACCCCGAAGCCAGAAAAAGCTCAGACGATCGACCTTTCTTTGAAGTTAGTCACTGAGTTGCTGGCTTTTTGCCAAATCAACGGGATTCCAGGCGACAGCATCGGCGATTTTGCCGGAGCTCTGGGCGACTACGGCGGCGAATCCCTGATGCGGATGGCTGCTTTGGTTTGTTTCGACGGTTTGATTCCTCTGGGCCCAGACTTTATTATGGCCACTCAGTCTTGGATTCAACGCCTCTCTCCGCAAGATTTGCAAGATAATGTAGTGTTTAAGTCGATCGGCGGCATGATTCCAGGCGGCTCTCCCGCAGGCCAGCTCGGCTTTATCGGCGAAAGCTTTAACTCGGTTTCCGGTTGGATGGGCTCTTTTGTCAGCGATCGAGGTTTGACACCTCAAAACGTACTCGGCCACTTGCAGAATTTTGTCGAAATTTCTGCCGATAAGGTGGACTATGTGGGCGCATTCCTCGACATGACTACCAATTACTATGAACACACCGGCGTTCAAACTCTCGCCCGCCGTTTGATTGAACGAGCTGTCGCTGAAATTTAGAGTCATCACAGGAGTTGCAATTTGTCAAGAGGAAAACCCGGCAGCGAGTGTTTCGATCTCAAAGTTTTTTGACTGACAATTCTTTAAGCTTGGTTTTCGATAAAATATCTGTGCGATCGATCGAGTCGATCGCCCGGATCTCAACTCAAAACTCCTACCAATCAATTTTACAAGGAAGCCTTAATGCCAGAAGAACCGCAAAACCCTACCGCTGGCGAATCAGAAACTCCCAGTGCTGCGATCGAGAACGCCCCAAGTTCCGACGCACCCGAGACAACCGACTTACCCAGCACTGACAAGCCCGCAGCTAAAGCTAAAAAGCCCCCAGCTAAAGCCGCTGACGGCGACAAGTCCCCAGCTAAAGCCGCTGACGGCGACAAGCCCCCAGCTAAAGCCGCTGACGGCGACAAGCCCCCAGCTAAAGCTAAAAAAGAAAAAGCACCTGCTGTTGAAGACAAGCCCTTTGCAGAATTTATTCAACAAGATTATTTGCCCGCCTTGCAAACTGCTTTGACTAAGCAGGGCGTTAAGGACTTAGAGGTACGTTTTACCAAGCAAAAACTCCCCATTGCCGGTATGAGTACCGCTGGAGATTGCTGGCAGGTAATTGGTAAATTCCAAGAAGGTCAGCGCCAATTTAACCTGTATTTTCCTCAAGAAAATATTCAAAGTCAAAGAGCGTTTTCCTGTGCTGAAAATAATACCCATACCAGCACTTTAGAGCCTTTTTTGATAGACGAGCGCAAGATTACTCTCGACCTCATGGTGTTTGGCATAGTCCAGCGGCTGAACGCTCAAAAATGGCTGAATCTTAATTAGTCAGTAGTCAGTAGTCAGTAGTCAGTAGTCAGTAGTCATTAGTTTGGAGTCATTAGTCATTAGTCAGTAGTCATTAGTCAGTAGTTGTTGGAATTAGTTATTAGTTATTGGTTATTGGTTACTTGCTACGAATTCCCAATTTCCCATTCTCAATTCCCAATAACAACTAACAAATAACAACTAACAGTCAACAGTCATTAGTCATTAGCTATGACTTGTCATTTATTGGTCACTAGAAGCAAAATTACAGATTGAGCGATCGATAAAGTTCGTATCCAAATTAACGAGACCGTCACTAAAAAGTGCCTGGAGACAAGCAACTAATGACTGAGGACTATTGACTAATGACTCCAAACTAATGACTAATGACTAATGACTCCAAACTAATGACTAATGACTACTGACTAATGACTACTGACTAATGACTCCAAACTAATGACTACTGACTATTGACTACTGACTAATGACTAATGACTGCTGACTAATGGATTCAGTCAAAAAATTGCGCTCTTGCATAATCCCGTAAAGGTTAACATCTGTTTCTAACAAACAAGCATGACCGCTGTTACCCAGCAGCACCATCTCCGCGTTAGGAATTACCTTGACTAAAAGCTTCCCTTCTGCTAAAGAAGGTAGCAGCCGATCGGCACCGCTAGCAATTACTAACGTCTGCTGTTTGATGCCGCGCAACTGATTTTGATCCACATCAAACGATCGCACTAACGCCAATCTCCACACAGACGTGTGTTGCGGTACCGCTTGCATCGCTTCTAGCAAAGCCCGCCGATCGTCGCGCCCAATCTTTCCTAATGATGCTAACATCGGCAACAAACCGATTACCGACAGCGGATAAAGATTCGCCGGCAACCACTGAGTTAGATGCGAACCCCACTGCACCCAAGGCTGTTGTCGGAATGAAGAAGCAGGATTCACTAAAATTAGTCGATCGCACAATTGAGGAGCTTCTAAAACAATTTTCATCGCTAAACAGCCCCCAAATGACTCCCCGCACAGATAAACCGGGCGCTGCTGCTTTCCGGTTTGTTTTTCTGCTTCGATTAAGGCAATTGTTTCGCTGACAAGTACCTCCCAACTAGCCATATCGTCAGCAGGTAAAGTTAAGCAGCGAATGTCGAAATGATTTGCCAATTTAGAAATTTGCGGCCGCAGCAGCAAACCGCTACCATCCATACCGGGTAGAAATATAAATAAAGGGCGATCGGCTTTCGGCGGTTTGGGGGTTAGAAAACGAACCTGGTTACTAGCATTTGGCATGATTAAAATCAGAAATTAAATTATATGAACTCTATCAGTCGGGGATTGCTGTCAAAAATAGGGGGATAATCAGAGAGCAAGAACAATCAATTAAGACATCAGACGAATCGGGAATCTTAAACCAAGAAGCGACTAAGAATCAGCCGAGGACGGCGACACAAGGAAAATGCGATCAAAAATCACAAATTTATTCCCTCTTCCCTCTTCCTTCTTCCCTCTTCCTTCTTCCTTCTTCCGACGGACATCGGACTTACATCCGTTACATCCCGTACATTGCTCGTTGCCGAACTTCCTTCTTCCCTCTTCCTTCTTCCTTCTTCCTTCTTCCCTCTTCCTTCTTCCCTCTTCCTTCTTCCTTCTTCCCTCTTCCTTCTTCCTTCTTCCTTCGTTAAAAACACCCTCGTTGGAGCAATTGTGCAATTTCCCCCTGACAGTGTTCTGTGAGTTCAGCCACAACAGCTTTGGCTTTTTTGCCTCGATATTGCTGCTGTCGATCGACAGTAATCCAGTAAGGGCGGCCGATTAAAACATTAACTCGCTGATAAACTATCACAGGATGCCACCCGGCGCGATCGAACAGCGGTTCGGAAGGATCGAACAAACTCAACAACTTGAGCGGTACACCAGAGCGCACCGACTTTTCCTCCATCGAACCAATCGCCACCGGCAACACCGCCAAATCGCGCAGCGGAGCCCGCAAAGCCAAATGAGCAAATCCCCGCTGAAACTTCCCCACAGTATTCGGTTGAGTACACTTCACCATCGGTTCTGCACCCTCTGGAAATACCCCCACCATCTCCCCACTTTGCAGCAGCGACGTCGCTTGAGAGAAAAAATGTTGCTGTCGTTGCTCCGGTGCTTCCAAGGGGAAAGCGCCGAAAGTCGTGACAACTTCCCGAATCACCGGAACTTGACCCATGTAGTGATGACAAGCAAACCGGATCGATCGACCCAAAGCCGCCGTCAGCAGTACCGGATCTAAGAAACTGCGGTGATTGCTCACCACCAGCACCGGACTATCTCGGGGAATCCGGTGCTGGTGGTGCAAAAACATCTGCGTTCCCAAACCAGCCAGGAAACAGCGCGAAATCAGCAATGTGCGATCGGAAGACATGGGCTAAAACACAGGTGCGAGGCTATAAAGGTTGATTGCATCCCCACGCAGCTTAACATTACTTTACCAAGTCGGGACTCAGCCAAAAAGTATACTTCCCCTAGACAAGACCTTTGCAAATCTACCCGCATTTCAGGCGCAGCGCGGATCTACAGATAGCGGTTCGATCGCGTTGTGAGGTATACCCAATCCCTCCGCTTCGCTCCGCCCAATGCCCTGCGCGGGCCAATCCCTCCGCTTCGCTCCGCCCAATTCCCTGCGCGGGCCAATCCCTCCGCTTCGCTCCGCCCAATTCCCTGTTTGGCCCATCCCTCCGCTGCGCTTTTGTGAGAAATACCTAAGTCTTGTTGCGGCAAAAATTCCCTATCCGAAACAAAAATTCATAAAGTGTTGTTGCAAACTTCTATAAAAATGTTTAAAACTACCGCAAAACCTACTTGTGAACTCTAAAATTATAAATTTACAGTCAGTATTGACAGGCTGTCAAAGTATTGTTGGACAAGTCGTAATAGCAATCTCCCGAGGCATCAAATGAGTAACATCCAAAACTATCGCCTTAAATGTACCCTCACCTTTGGCGACATTTACGGTCAAATCATTGTTTGGCTGATAGTCATCTTCCTGAGTCTAGCGTCAGCACTCGCCCTGTGGAGCAGCGCCCGTCAAATCTACGCCTTGGCTACAGTCGGCTTGATTTTAGTGCTGTCTCTGCCCTTCTTGCTGTTTGCTTTCGTTACAACTCTGCTAAATAACATTCAAGTGCTTTCGGTAGACCCCGCCACCGAAGATCAACCTTCTGCAACGGGAAATCAATCCAATCAGCAGCCTATAGAAACCATCGGCTAGTTTAATTTGAAATTTTAACTTTTGATCTTCCATTCCAATCAAAAGTTAAAAAACTTCCCGATCTTTTGATAGGAAGTTTTTTTTTGCGTCACGATAAGTTGAGGAGAACACTCAAAATTACTTAAACAATGCTGGAACACGACGTAATCATTGTAGGCGGCGGTTTAGCAGGTTGCCGCGCCGCTGTAGAAATTGCGCGGACTGACCCCAGTCTCAAGGTAGCAGTTGTTGCCAAAACTCACCCGATTCGATCGCACTCCGTCGCAGCCCAAGGCGGCATGGCCTCCAGCCTGCAAAATGTCGATCCCGAAGACAGTTGGAAAGCCCACGCCTTTGACACAGTAAAAGGTTCCGACTATTTAGCCGACCAAGACGCAGTAGAAATCCTTACCCGCGAAGCACCAGGTGTAGTCATCGATTTAGAGCACATGGGAGTCCTCTTTTCCCGCCTAGAAGACGGCAGAATTGCCCAGCGCGCTTTCGGCGGACATTCCCACCGCCGCACCTGCTACGCCGCCGACAAAACCGGTCACGCCATCCTCCACGAATTGGTCAACAATCTGCGCCGCTGCGGAGTTCACATCTATCAAGAGTGGTATGTCACGCGCCTGATTTTGGAAGCAGGCCAAGCCAAGGGCGTGGTTATGTTCAACCTGATAGACGGCGAAATTGCCGTCGTGCGCGCTAAGGCGGTGATGTTTGCTACGGGGGGTTACGGTCGGGTTTACAACACCACCTCGAACGATTACGCCTCGACTGGTGACGGTTTGGCGATGGCGGCGATGGCTGGATTGCCGCTGGAAGATATGGAGTTTGTGCAGTTTCACCCGACGGGTTTGTATCCGGTGGGAGTGTTGATTTCGGAGGCTGTGCGGGGCGAAGGTGCTTATTTGATCAATTCGGAGGGCGATCGATTTATGGCCAATTATGCCCCGTCGCGGATGGAATTAGCGCCCAGGGACATTACATCGCGATCGATTTCCCTAGAAATTCGCGCCGGCCGAGGAATTAATCTCGATGGTAGTGCAGGCGGCCCCTTTATTTACCTCGATTTGCGGCACATGGGACGCGAAAAAATCATGAGCAAAATACCTTTTGCTTGGGAAGAAGCCCACCGCTTATTAGGAATTGATTCTGTCAACCAACCGATGCCCGTCCGCCCGACAGCTCACTATTCAATGGGCGGAATTCCAACTAATATCGACGGGCAAGTTCGCAGCAGTGCTGACAGTTTGGTAGACGGTTTCTTTGCAGCCGGCGAAGCAGCTTGCGTCTCAGTTCACGGCGCTAACCGTTTGGGCAGCAATTCGCTGTTGGAATGCGTAGTTTACGGCAAAGTTACTGGCGCAACCATAGCACAATTTGTCCAAAATCGCAAGTTGCCTGAAGTAGACGAACAGCGTTATATTAACGAAGCTCAAGAGCAAATTCAAGCACTTTTAGACCGTCCCGGAAAATATCGAATCAATCAAATCCGGCAGCAGTATCAAGATACGATGAGTGAGTATTGCGGAGTATTTCGCAGCGCCGAATTGATGCAGGAAGGTTTGCAAAAATTGGAGGATTTAGAGCGACAATATGAGGAGGTTTACTTAGACGATAAAGGCAAGTTGTGGAATACGGAAATTGTGGAAGCTTTGGAATTGCGGAGTTTAATCGTTGTCGGGAAAATGATTTTAACTTCTGCTTTGAACCGGCAGGAAAGTCGGGGAGCTCATTCGCGGGAAGATTTTACTCAGCGGGATGATGAGAAGTTTTTGAAGCATACGCTGGCCTATTATTCACCTGCGGGGATTGATTTGGCTTATATGCCGGTGGCGATTACGATGTTTGAGCCGCAGGAACGTAAGTATTAATTTGTACGGGTGGGCATCGCGTACCTAATTTGTAGGGTGCGCATTGCTAGCCCTGTCGTGTCTGCTGAGTCTGGATAAAATTCTCTCAAACACCTAAAATATCGTAGTTTGTAGGGTGCGCAATGCGCACCGGTTCATCTTGTAGGGTGCGTCAAAAAGCATTAAAAAAGTCAACCAGTACGCATTTCGATAGGTGTCAAAGTCAACTGGTGCGCAGTGCACACCCTACAAATTACCAAATTTCCAGCATTTTAGGCACTAAAAACCAAGCGTTTGACACACCTTGACAGGGCTAGCAATGCGCACCTTACTAATAGGCTAGTATTAAAGCGATTAATCTACTGTAAATTATGAACTCTGATGAATTGTTGCAGCGGTACTCTGCTGGAGAAAGAAACTTTAAAGGAGTCGATTTGGTGGGTGCGAATTTGCACGATGCCAATTTAGAAGGAATTAACTTGCATAGTGCTAATCTCTACTCCGCTGGCTTGCAGGGTGCGAATTTGGAAAGAGCAGTTTTGGATAATGCAAGGCTGGATAATGCCGAGCTAGAAGGAATTAATCTGGAGAATGCTAGCTTAGTCGAAGCCGATTTGAGTGAAAGCACCTTGGAGAGGGCGAATTTGACTAACGCCGACATGAGAGGTGTTAAACTATATGAATCAGTTTTGGAGAATGCCTGCTTAAAAGGAGTGAATTTAAGAGGAGCTAATGCTGCTTTCGCCTTGTTCAACGGTGCTAACTTGAGAGAGGCTGATTTGCGAGACATTGAATTATATGAGGGTTCCTTAGAAGGTACAAATCTGATGGGGGCTGACTTGAGTGGAGCTAAGTTGGATTACGTAAATTTCAGTAGATTTCTCTATGATTCGGAAACTACTTTTGACGATACATTTTCTCCTCATTCAGGTGCAATTTATATCGGGGCTGGAGCCGATTTGAAGGGCATTGATTTAACAAATACCGATCTAAGTGATGCTGATTTGACTGAGGCTGATTTGAGCCGTGCAAATCTGAGCGGGGCTGATTTAAGTCGTGCTAACCTCGAAGAAGCTAATTTAGAAGGCGCAAACTTAGACTACACCGATTTAACTGACGCTAACCTCGAACAAGCTAATTTAATTGATGCTCAGACTCGCATGACTATCTTTCGCAATACTATTATGCCTGATGGTACTATGTTGCTAGAATGATTTAGAATTAATTTGAAACTCATCTTGGAAATTATCGACATAAAAAAGTGCTAACAGAGGATAAATTTTGCTAAAACCATAAAAAATATCGTAGTTCTAAACAGTTCAAAATAATATATGAGTAAAACAACACAGACATCTCAATTCCAGCAAGCTCTTGAAGCTGTAGAAGTTTTATCACTAGAAGATCAAGCTATGCTTCTAGATATTCTTCAGAATCGTCTGCGACAAGAGCGACGAAATGAATTACTCAAGGAAGTGGCAGAAGTTCGTCAAGAGTATGCTGAAGGCGATGTTAAATTTGATTTGACAGCCGATTTTATGGTTGATTTGGACGATAGTGAGGAGAAAGTGGATGGCTGATTTGCCTGATCAAACTATTACAATTATCCTAGAATTACAGCGCCGACTTGTGCAGCTAATCAATCAAGCAGGAGCAACAGAACTATCTGTTTTTGAAATATTTGGAGAAACCGAGGCAACCGCTTCTGTACTAGAACAACTGACAAACATCAGAGAACGAGCTACCTCTTCCTATTCTCGCCTTTATAACCTGCTGCTGCGAATTTCTGAATTTCAGCCGATCGCTCCTACTGCTACCATAGAACTACTGACTCAAACGATAGAACAAGCTGAAGCTACAGCCGAGGCCGGAGAAGCTACTGTCCGAGAAGCTAAAAGTGATTGGAACCTACTATGACTCAACAACCGCAACCAGAACCAGAAAAAGTTAAGCAGACAGTTGCTAAAATGCGCGAAGTCTGTCGGCAGTTTGATAGTCTTAATTTTGCACTTGATGAACTGATTGCCCAGATAGAAGCAGATATTCGGAATAGTCCTCTCACAGCTTATCGTTTAGGGAAAGCCAAGTCTGTGCCTCAGCCTGCGGAGTCAGAAAGTTAGTGGTTTGGAACTGGTATCCCTATCAAGCATCCTCCCTGACTTCCTCCACCGATAAACCCAACGCCTCCGCCACCTGTGGGGCACTCAAACCCATTCCCAACAACCGGGGAATTGCAGCCCTTCTTGCTTGAAATTCAGCTTCTCGCGCCTGTTCTGCTTGCTGTCTTGCTTGTTCTGCACTCTCGGCTCTTTCCCGCTGTTGTTCCCCTCGCAATCTCTCCAATTCGGCTCTTTCATCGCCAATCAACAACAAATTACCTTCCTCGTCCCACCAGCGCAGCCAAAGCATGGTTTGATTTTGATAACTTCCTTGCCAAAGTCCCAATTCTACGCCTAAAGGTGCAATAGGAAAATGACCGCGCTCGTTAAGTTCTAACAGTTGATAATACCCGTCAATTAACCGATAAACTTCTAATTGCCCGCTGTTAATTTCATAGATGCCATAATAGGGAATTCGCATCACCTGTTCGTAAACCCAAAACTTTCCCGGTTTCGTTAACACCCCTTCATCAGTACGCGATAAAGGAGTACGGTTGCGCTCTTCATCCCCGTTCCCGCTCGCAAATTCCAACGCAATTAACGGTGCTATGTGTTCCCGCCACAGCACGTAGGAACGACGAATTTGACCGTCAATATTAGGAGGTACATTCGGAACATAAAACCAATCAGGAGCTTCTGCACCTTTTTCCGGTGGCTCGGTTTCTCGCCAGTAAATGCCGCAGTCTTGACCGATCGCATATTGTCCGTCAGGATGCCGCTCCTGCAAAATTAGTCCGATCGAATCAGTTAAAATTAAACTCTGCGGATGTTCCTGAAAATTTTTCACAAAATTACCATCCGACTCTGGTAATTGAGTGTGATCTGGAAAAGCAGGAGGTAGAACAACGCGGTCAACGCTTTGGGTCATAATTCCCTCCGAAGTCTTGCTTAATTCATAATATCATGTCTGCAGTCACGACGGCAATTAAATAGCTTTGTATAGAGGACTGAAGTCCTTACAAAAATCTGAAGACTTCAGTCCTTTATACAAACCTTATAACCGTTATTTTACCGGATACGATCTAATTTAAAATTGGAATAAAACAATAATTTTTGAGTTTTAAGTATTAAGTTTTTTACTTAAAACTATTTCACTTAAAACTCAAAAATTTTTCATGCAAAACTCTCCTTAAGGCTGAGGTAGCGCACCTTCAGGACTTGGGGAAGCCGCTGGTTCTGGAGATGCCGCTTCGGGACTCGCATCTGCCGCCGGAGAAGGCGAAGGAGTGCCGCTAGCTAACTGATTAATTTGGTCTTTGTAGTTAGGAGGAGCTAACTCACTAGCTTGATCGAACAGCGTTTTTGCTTCGTCAGTTTTGCCCTGTTCCTTAAACACGATCGCCTTGGCTAAAGTCGGGCGAAAATCTTTCGGATTCGCCTTAGCCGATTCGTCATAAATCGCGATCGCCTCATCGTAGCGCTTCTGCACAGCATAAACCTGTCCCAAAATCAACTGCACCGAAGTTACATCAATACTTCCGGGTTTTGCCTGATTTTGCGCCGGAGCGGCCTTGAGCGTATCTTGCAGCAGTCCGATCGCAGCTTCGGGCCTTTGCTGCACCAACAGCAAATTCACCAAGCCCTGCAAAGCCTTAATTTCCCCAGGTTTAGACGCCAAAATTGACCTGTAAGCCTGAGCCGCCCCTTCGCGATCGCCCGTGCGTTCCTTGGCCTGAGCCAGCAAAATCCCATATTCAGTAGTCTCGGGATTCAGTTTAGCCAACTTTTCCAAAGGCGGGATCGCATCCTTAATATCCCCCACTCCCTGTCCGATTAACTCCAGCCGTACCTGCAACAACCCCCGCAGCGCCGTTACATTGTCAGGTTCGCGCTGCAAAACCAATTCGTATCCCCTCACCTGATCTTGCAGCAACTGCGCTTGCTTCTCACCAGAAGGCGCAGTCTGAGTAGGCGTTGGAGTGGATGTAGCGGTTGTTTGACTGCCCTTGAGAATACTGTCCAAAATTGGAACCAGAGAAAATCCCAAAAAAGCGATGAGCGAAAGCACCACCACCACACTAATCAACCCGCGACGCTTGTTTGCTTTTTCCATAATTCAACTATCCCAACTTAAAATCTACTATTTTCTAAGAATTAACCCATCGCCTAGGGGCGTCTGCGATTTAACCCAATCCGTGTAACCATAAAAGTTCTTAACTTCAAAGTGCCAATTCACAAACCAGTCTTTTGCTTGCAGCTAATATGGTAACAGACCCGCAACTCCACGCTCGTCAAACAATTTGGGACACAAAGACCCGCAGCCCCAAAAACTGCGACTTTCGTCCAATTTAGTTTGGTCGAGCTAAAAATTACCGAAAAGATGGCGGATCGACCCGCTAGGTAATTGGAGTAAGTAAAATAAGCAAGCTGCTCCAAAGAGATTGGAACGGCGCCTTGAGGCTTTTCCTCAAAGCATTGCGAAATATTGCCTGGTTTGATGCTCAGGTATTCAGCACGCGCTCGATCGGGATATATCCTAGATTGTCCGGGCTCGAAGTATCTGAATATCCTAAATGCTATTAGCCACCAGTGCCAGTTTTCGCCCGATCGACCCGCTCCTGGAGTTAGCAACTCTCAAACTCTTTGCCAACAAGGATTAGAGCAGCCCGCCCATCCCGGAGCGATCGATCGCTCGTAGCGAAGTTTAAAACTGGCGTTGATGAATCAAAACCAAACTTTCCGGCGCAAGCCCTAAGTTTGGTGCTAGTAGTTGTGAAATCAGTTTCTTCAGTTTATTCCTAATTTCCCTTAAGGGATGTGTCTCCGCTGCAAGGAGTTTTTTATGAACCCCTCTCCCAACCCGTCTTCCAAATCGTCCAAATCTACTTCTGCTCGCAAGGCTCAGCCAAGCGAGCCCGCCGTGAATCAGCCCGCAGTTACAGCCTCCGCGGCCGAGACACCAGACGAAAGTCCCGTGTCTCCTCCGCCATCGCCCGCTGCACCTGTTGACCTAGATCGATCGCCAGCGACAACAGACGCACCAGCGTCAACAGACGCACCAGCGACAACAGACGCACCAGCGACAACAGACGCATCAGCGTCAAAGGATACGCTGCAACGACCCCGCTACAGTTCTGCCCCCGACAAGGACAAAACAAAGCCAAAAGACCCGCCGAGCAATGCTCCTGAACCCTCCGCGCCTGCAGCGCCGTCGGAATCTGCCAGCAATACTCCATCAATCGCAGTCTCCGTGCCCGCAACAGGCGAGCCAGCAGCTAACGAAAGTCAGGCCGAGGATGACCTACCCTCGGTCATGCGCCAACATCCCATTCCCCCCCCCAGCGAACCCAGACAGTACCGAGCTGTTGGTTTGGTGCGGGGCCGCTACACCCAATCCGAAGAGCAATTCACCAGGGGTATGCTGATTGCTGCCGACGGAACTGCCATCGACGCAGTTTTGCTTGGTAGAGTCATGAGTTTAGTCAAAAATCACCTGGATCTGGAACAAGAACACCTATGGGTGGTCTATCCCCGCACCAGGCAAGAAGACGGCAACTTGCACGCCCAGATTATGGGAGTTTGGGAGCCGGAAACGCTCAAGAAATCTTCCGAAGTGTCTTCGGATGAGGAAAATCTGGAAGCAGGGGAGATTGAGACTAGCACCGAAGCATCGACGGCATCTGTGTCGCCCTCGGAACCTGATGTTGAAGATGGCTATTTTTCGATTCGAGGCGAGGTGATTTATCAACAATCGCAAGAGGAAGAAAAGTATGTCATCGTCAAAATCAAGCAAGCTCCCCGCAAGAATGAGGACAAGATGAAGTTTTTTAAGCTGAAACTCAAGGGGGATGTAGGAACAAAGGCGATCGGATTTTTTTGGGATTTCCACGTCAAATTGAAAGCTGACAGTCTGACCATCGAGCAGGCTAACAATATTGGTGCCGTGCCGATTAAGAAGCGGAAATTCCCCCCCGGCAGCAAGCCGCCCGGTGGCTACAAAGGAGGGGGAAACAAGCGTCCGTTTACTCCTAGGCCCAGCGGTGACGGTGCTCCTGTAGGGCGTCCTACCATCAAGTCCGCAGCAGCAGCACCTGCTGTTCCCAAGGAACCTCTTCCTAAGCCGGTTAAGAAGCCTAAGCCCGAGGAATAGGGCAAGATTTGAGATTTGAGATTTTCGGTTAGTGCGTCTGGTTAATCTAAAATCGCCAAATCGCCAATCTAAAATCTTTTATTCCAGCCGGACTTGGGCGCCCCACAAATCTTGCGGGAGAAATACTCTGTCGGTGGGTAGGGGAGCAACTGGGGCCGTGAGGGTAAATTGACCTGCTTCAATTTGCTGCTTCAATTCCAATGCTACTTGCCGCGAGAGAAACATACTCGCCAAGGGGGCCGCCCGCACCGGTTTGCCCTCGATGAGAATTCGACCAGTTTTTAATTGAGCGTAGCTGACTAAACCGAATGTGGGACGAACGCGCCGGGGGATAGAGAAATCTACCACCGGCGCTACTATTTTTTTGTCGGAGACTGCACAGTTGGCTACCACTGTTTCGTTTAAGACTGGAAAAGGGATGCCGACTCCCAGCATCAGGGATGGGCCGTAGTTTTTGAAGTAGCAGCCGCGCACCCATTTGGAGTTCATCTGTTTGGCGTCGCCGATGAGTGCGAGGGTGGCGGCCGGGCCGATGGGGGTGCCGTTGGGCTGGCGTTTTTGCAGCGGGAAGTGCTGGGTTCCTTCCCAGGTGATGTAGCCCTGAGCGCCTCCTAGGAAGATGCGGGTGCCGATGCCGATGAGTTGGAGGTGGGGGTCGTTGAGCAGGGGAGACATGGCTCCCAGGCTCGAATAGACTGCGTTGCCGAGGTTTGGTTGCAGGGGGCCGAGGTAGGTGAACAGCGGGCGATCGCCCCCGTTGACTCCCACAATAAAGTTTTGATAGGCGTTCCGGGGATTGAATAAATAAAACTGGTTGATGGTATCGCGGGTAATCGTGGTTTCAAAGGAGGCGCGGGGGTAGCAATCTGTGACTTGCCCCAAAGCTCGCAACTGCACGGGTTTCCCGGCGATTAAGTCTTCGATGACGTGTCCGCCTCCCCGTTCGCGGGATTCTTCGCCGTCTTCGGCTACTTGGGTAGCTCCCAAGTACAGGTCTACTGCCCCAAAGCCGGAGTAGGCTAAAACGCCGTCCAGCCAGCACTGGCGGATTTTGATCGGGGGATCGGTATGGCCGAGGTTGATGATGGCACCGGAGGATTCCATCGGCTCGAAGGTGCCTGCGGTAATCACATCGACTTCTTTGGCGGCTTGGCTAATGCTGGTTTCTTCGACTCGGTTTTTGAGTTCTTCGATTGTCCAGACTGTCGCTTTGCCTTGGCTGATTTTATCGTTGATTTCGTCGATCGATCTCATAATTTTAGTTTTAGTTTTTAGTTTTTAGTTTTATCGATCAATACCGTTCATTTAAGTAAACCGTATTGTTTTATTGATGGCGATCGAGTTGCTAAATTTGTAGTCATGACTTAAGTCCTCAATCTCGAATCAAGAAGGGAGCATCTCCGGCATTGAAAAAAGCATTTTTTATTGTGCGAGTCTTGCACCGCGAACTCGCGGGGACAGCACTATTAAATGCAAAACCCAGATGCTCTCAGTCAAGAAAAACTGAAGTCCGAACAATCAAACCTTAATTATTGATGGCGATCGAGTTGCTAAGTTTGTAGTCAGGAATTCAGTTCTCACTCTGAGAATCAAGAATGATTGAAGTCCTCACTACCAACCTGAATTATCGATTAACAGTATCGTCATTTTCTGCTTGGTCTGCGATGTCTGTTTTTTGTTCTGGAAGGCTTTCTTGCCTGTGATGTTTTACTCCTAGAGACTCATATTCTTCGTGAATAGCCGAATCGATTGCTGCTAAGGTTTGAGGATTCGCGTTCCATTGGTTGAGGATGTCTTTAATTAATACTTCCCTAATCCAAACTTGAGCTACAACGGTGAGGGGGAGGGCAAGTAATAGTCCTAAAAATCCAAAAAAGGTGGCGAAAAATACTTGAGAAATTAATGTTACTGCTGGCAGCAATGATACTTGCTGTGCCATGACATAGGGAGTGAGTAGGTTGCTTTCAAACTGTTGAATTAGAAAGTAAAGAATTAAAACTAAACCAGATTGTAAGGGAGAGTCTAAAAGTGCGATCGTCATTGGCGGAATGACGCTGATCGTGGGGCCGATATTGGGAATTAAGTTAAGAAATCCTGCTACTACAGCGTGAGCTAGCGGTAGGGGAACTTGTAAAATTGACAAACCAATTAAGCTCAACAAAGCAATCACGCTCATACTAATGAGAGCGCCGATAACCCATCGACCTAGAGCTATTTCGCATTCATCTAAAATACCATCGATTCGCCGGCGGTAAAAAGAGGGAAATAGTTGTATAAATGCTTTGCGGTAAGAGAGGGGATCTGCTAAGGTCATCAAGGTCAAAACTAAGACTAGCAAAAAGCTGAGGATAACCCCTAATGTGTTGCCAACAAAAGCTCCTGCACCGCCAACGAGTTGGTTGAACAAGGGTTGCAGTTGTCGCATAATATCGTTAACATCGAGATTGGGCAGCAGCCGCTGATCGATTTGTCCCGAGAAGCGAGCTTCGATTTGATCTACCCAATCGTTGAGTTTGGCGATTGCTTCAGGTGCTTTTTGGGTCAATTGTTGGAATTGTAGGGCAAAGGGCGGTACAATTATCAGGAACAAGCTTACCAAAACCAGGACTAAAAAGCTAATTGATAAAAGTACGGCGATCGACCTTTTGAGTCGGAATTTTTGCAAGTAGCGTGCTAGTCTGTTTAAGGATGTGGCTAAGACGATAGCGGCAAACAGCAGCAGCAGGGCTTGCCTGATTTGCCAGAGGATGTAACAAGATGCGATGAGGGCTAATAAGCCCATCCATTGTCCTAGCTTCATTAGATTTTAGATATTAGATATTAGATTTTAGATTGAGGAATAGAGTATGGGGAATTACTGCTTGCTAATTGCTCTGCAGCCCAGAAGCGATGAATCGCCTTTATATCAAGATACAGCAGATGCGCGCGATCGCATCTTGAATCGGATACCCCTACTCGGACATTAGCATAAGCAGCCACCTCAATTCCCTTTTGCGAACACCTGCTGCGCTGTCAGCTTCAATTCTGGGAAAGTTGGGGACTCAATACACTCGCCCCCTCGGAACAGTTTGACTTGGTATTCCCCGTCAATTAGTTGGTAAACCGAAAAAGTAGGTTGTTTGGGGTTGCCGATGAACCGTCTGCCACCCAATCCTAGATAGTCTATAATCCAATATTCCTGAATACCCATTGATTCGTATGCCTCAAGCTTTAGGGCATAATCATCCTCCCAGTTAGTGCTAGTTACCTCTACGATTAGGGACACTGATGAACCCATCGTGATAATTGATGATTTCTCCCATCGCGGCTCGTTTCCAATGGTTTGCTCGTTGAGTACAATGATATCTGGCTCATACCCCGATTCCTCGGGCATCGGTTTGATGACGCATTCTTTAGGGATGAAGTAGGGCAAATTGAGACGCTCAATCTCTATTCCGACTTTCAGTGCGGTAAAACCGGCAACTTTAGAATGTTTGCCTGTTGCTTTTGGCGTCTCAACAATCTCTCCATTGTGCAATTCGTAGTGGTGTTCTGAATTTTCAGGATACCAGTCAATGAATTCATTGAATGTTACTAATTCTGTTATGCTTTGAATCATGGTGAGTGCCTTTAGTTTGGTTGCGATAGGTGTACGGGGAATTAAGATTTTGGCAAAAACATAATCTTTAGACCTAGTGTAGATCGATCGCACTTTTTGATTGTGTCTCTACTGCTGCTGTTGGCGCGATCGCCAGCCGAGGATGGCAGCTAAGATGATACTGGGGGTAAAGACGGCGATGAGGGCGTTGAGGTCGGTAGAGGGGATGGATAAGCTGGGCCCTGCGTATTTGATGGCCAGGGAAAGGGCGGCGGAGAGGGTGAATACTTTGAGGATGGGGCTAATGTTGCTGTTCATGGAGGTGGTGGTTGGTTGTATAATGAGGGATTGAGATTATTATGGCAAGTATGTGTTGCGGCTTGGCGGGCGATCGGCTATTTTCTGAGATACTAAGGTAATTTGCCAGCGTTGAGCGTAATTGAAAATGGATCACCAAAATTTAGAGTTAATAGAAAACATTCGCCAGCAATTTGACAATACTCCTTATCCCAGAATCCCGCTGGAACAATCTCCAAAAGACAACAGTGAATTGCTCTACCTTCATAATCTGGTAACTGCTTACTACTTCAGAAATAGAAAAGTCATCAATACAGAAGGTAAAGTTATCCTCGATGCGGGATGTGGCACCGGTTATAAATCCTTGGTTTTAGCTATAGCAAATCCCGGAGCGAAAATAATAGGCCTCGATTTATCAGAAGAATCTGTGAAACTAGCCGAGCAACGTTTGCAATATCATGAAGTTGCGAATGCAGAGTTTTATGCTTTGAAGATAGAAGAATTACCAAGTTTAGGGTTAGAGTTTGACTATATCAATGCTGACGAAGTTCTGTATCTCTTGCCCGATGCTATTGCTGGATTGCAGGCGATGAAGTCTGTTCTGGCTCCCGATGGCATCATCCGCACCAACCTGCACAGTGCAAATGGTAGAGCCGGAGTATTTCGCGCTCAAGCTGTTTTCAAAGCAATGGGATTAATGGATGGAAGTCCGGGAGAATTGGAGATAGAAATAGTCCGGGAGACTATGGAAGCATTAGAAGATGGAGTAGGGCTTAAGGCATTTACCTGGACTTCAGATCGCGCGCAGAATGAGTCATGGATTATGGCTAACTATTTATTGGTGGGTGATAAAGGTTCTACCATTCCTGAAGTGTTTGCCATGTTGAGAGGTGCCGATCTAGAGTTTATCAATATGGTGGCTTGGCGCAGGTGGGATTTGATGGATTTGTTCAAAAATGCAGATGATTTGCCTGCGTTTTTGGCGATGAGTCTGCCAGAAGCTTCTCTGGAAGAGCGGCTGCATTTATTTGACTTGCTGCATCCCCTGCACCGTTTGTTTGATTTCTGGTGCGGCAATCCCGATCGGGATCAGGATTTTGTGCCCGTGGCGGAATGGACGGAAGCTCAATGGCGGGAAGCACGGGTACACCTGCACCCGCAACTGAGGACTTCCCAGATTAGGGAAGACTTGACTAATTGCATTGACAGCCAGACACCGTTTGAGATTAGCCGTTATATTATTGTACCAACTCTAGCGCCGGTGGCGATCGAGAGTACAATGGCTGCTTGCTTGCTACCTCTGTGGGATGGGCCGCAGTCTGTGGTGTCCCTAGTAGAGCAGTGGCTCCAGATCCGCTCCCAAAGAGGTGTTAACCTAGAGCCTGTTAGCGAGCAGACGGCTTTTGAGGAAGTCAAGGAAATGTTGAGTAGGTTGGAAGCCTTTCTGTATGTGCTTTTGGAGCCTTAAAGCCAGGAGTTGAGAAAAAAAATAGTTGGGGGTGATATTAAAGCGCCGATAACTGGGTAAGTTACATATAAGAGTTAGAAATCGAGCATCCCACCCCTCACGGAGAAAAGACTTATGAAGACTGAATTTAAAGCCAAGTTCCTGCAACACATCAACAAAAAAAGACAGGATCAAGGTTTCACCCTGATTGAACTGCTGGTTGTTATCATCATTATCGGTATTTTGTCCGCTATTGCTTTGCCCTCGTTCCTCAGCCAAGCTAACAAAGCCAAGCAGACAGAAGCTAAGCAGTACGTCAGTTCAATCAACAAGGGTATGCAAGCTTATTACGCAGAAAATACCAAGTTTACAACAGATGTAAGTTTGTTGGGTCTTGGTCTCAAAACACAGACCACTAACTATGGATACAGCATTGGCGCTACAAGTGCGGAGGGAGTAACTTCAGTAGCAGCTCCTAATGCGGCTGCCGCTGCTTCGCTGAAGGGATATGCAGGAGCTGTAGCAGTGACTGCGCCTGATGCTTCAGGGGCTTCAGGCACACAGACAATCCTTTGTGAAACGACGGGTCCTGGAGCTCCTACAGCAGCTATTGCTCTTCTGGGCACCGGCACTGTTTGTAACGGTATGACGCTGGTAACTAAGTAACAGTTCAGCACACAAGCAATGCTTGTGGAAAAAAACCGAAGAGCGGGTTAGCCCTATGTGCTGCCCGCTTTAGTGTATATAGAAAACTCCTTTTATTGGCTGAGTTTATGAGTTATGACAATTTCTTGGCGCTGGCGACCGATTGGCAGGAGAAAGCCGAGCAACTCTTGCTTAAAGAAAATTACGCTCAGGCAGCTATGCTCTACGAACAGGCAATTGCAGAGCAACCAAACCAGAAGTCTTATTACTGGCACTTAGGATTGATATTGCTGTTGCAAGAACAAGAAACAGAAGCTCAAACAACTTGGCTACTGGCAATGGCTGAGGGCGATACTGAAGAAATTGAATTATGGACAGCAGAACTGTTAGAAGTCCTGGAAGCTGAGGCTGAACGACAACGGTTGGATTTGACAAATTATGAAGTAGCTTGGGCGATTCGGCAGCATATCCGAGAAATCAATCCTGGGGATATTAATAACCTGTTGCATTCAGTGGGACTTTCGATCCTGCGGAAAAATTACAGAGGTGAAGAACCAGACACTTTGGGATCGATTATCAAGCTTTTGAAGTCAGAGCCTCTTATAGCAGTGGACTCAGACCTGCTGCTGCCAGTATGGAAGAGCGTTTTAGATGTTGCTCCATTCCACCCTTCGTCATTTGAGTTTACAGAAGCTTGTTTTAAATATGTTAAAGAACCTCTACCTGTTATTGAAAATTTACTTTACTTTGCTTATGACATTGCATATTCAGGAAAGCAATTTCACCTAGCGACTCGTTATGTGGAACTCGCCTTGCAGTTAGAAGCTAAACACCAAGAAACTTTGCGTGCCCTGGCTGGTTTTTACCAAGATATAGGGAATTTTTCTAAGGGGATAGAAATTGCTAAAATTTGCTCCTCAGTGATGGAACGGTTGGTAGATAAAATTTTTGCTAATCACGTGCTGTTGCGCGGGCTAATGATCGCTGGTGGTCATTGGGAAGATGCTTGGTCAGCCTTTGAAGCACACAAATTAATGATGGGGGCGCTCATTGAGGAATATCCGACTAATCTGGATTCAACTGCTGCGGTTCGCCTGATGAGTTCATTATTTTTCTTTCCTTACTTTGAAGATCGGCCTCAAGAAGCCGGGAAAATTCGCATCCAAATTGGTAATCTTTTTCAAGAAAATGTTGAAAATTATGCCAAGCCAATAGTAGAGAAGTGTCGCCATCGGTCGTTGCCCCTGCTTCAGGGAGGCCATCAAAAAAGACGTTATAAAGTTGGTTATTTATCTTATTGCTTGCGTAGCCATTCTGTGGGATGGCTGGCGCGGTGGCTGTTTGAACATCACGACCGCGATCGCTTTGAAATATGTGCTTATCTAATTGGCTCAAAACTGACAAATGATCCCGTTCAGCAATGGTATATTAGCAAATCAGATAGAGCTTATAAATTAGGTGTCTCTGGTATTGAAGCTGCTGAAAAGATTTACGAAGATGAAATAGATATATTGATAGATCTCGATAGCATTACGATGAATACTAACTGTGAGGTAATGGCAATTAAGCCGGCTCCCATACAAGTTAGTTGGCTGGGGTGGGATGCTTCTGGCGTACCCAATGTTGATTACTATATTGCAGATAATTACGTTTTACCGGAATCAGCACAGGATTACTATGCGGAAAAAATATGGCGATTGCCTGAAACTTATGTAGCAGTAGATGGTTTTGAAGTGGGAGTGCCAACGGTTCGACGGGATTCGCTGGATATTCCTAGCGATGCCGTCATATACTACTGTAGTCAGATGGGATACAAGTACAATCCCAACACAGCTCGGCTGCAAATGCAAATTATTAAAGCAGTCCCGAATAGCTACTTTGTCACTAAATGGTTTGCTGAGCAAGAATCGCTAAAAAACTTTTTTATTCAGACTGCGGAATCAGAGGGGGTGAGTGCGGAGCGCTTGCGATTTTTGCCTCACGCTCCTTCAGAGGCAGTTCACCGAGCGAATTTAGGGATTGCTGATGTTGTACTCGATACTTATCCCTACAATGGAGCGACTACTACTCTAGAAACTCTCTGGATGTGCATTCCTATGGTGACACGGGTGGGCGAGCAGTTTTCAGCTCGCAACAGTTACGGGATGATGATGAATGCAGGCATAACTGAGGGGATTTCATGGACAGATGAAGAATATGTAGAGTGGGGGATTTGTTTAGGAAAAGATCCAGTTTTGCGGCAGCAAATATCTTGGAAATTGCGGGAGTCACGACAAACTGCTCCGCTGTGGAATGGTAAGCAATTTACGCGAGAGATGGAAAAAGCTTACGAGCAGATGTGGCAAAA
This sequence comes from Microcoleus sp. B4-D4, assembly GCF_036705185.1. Taxonomy (NCBI): domain Bacteria; kingdom Bacillati; phylum Cyanobacteriota; class Cyanophyceae; order Oscillatoriales; family Microcoleaceae; genus Microcoleus; species Microcoleus sp. B4-D4. The sequence goes on from NZ_JAUBTX010000011.1 coordinate 55,528, forward strand.
TTACGTTGAAGCTGGCAATTAAATTATCCACTAAGCATAGCAGAAGAAAAAATTACTATGACGAATAACCCAATTCCTAGAACTTCAATGTTTGGGTCATTATGGAATGCAAAGCAGTTGGGCTTTGAACCGGAAACAGTTATTGACGTAGGTGCTGGATTAGGCACATTTGAAATTTATGAAGCTTTTCCAAAAGCAAGATATCTCCTGATCGAACCCATAGCAGAGAACGAACCATATCTCAAAAAAATTTGTCAATATCTTGAAAGAGCCGACTATATAATTGCTGCTGCTTCCAAAAAAGCAGGGCTTGTGCCTCTTCAAGTGAATTTGAGCAACTTGATCCACTCTTACATCTCAGAGGAGGGTGAAGCCAGCTCAGAAACTTTTGAGCTAAGGACAATCCCGGCCGTTACTTTGGATGAAGTTTGTAAGATTCGCCAGTTAGAAGGGCCATATTTAATCAAAGTTGATGTAGATGGTAGAGAACTAGATGTCCTAGCAGGTGCAAGTCAAATTCTTCAAAATACAGAGTTTGTAATTGTAGAAGTTGCTTTATATGTATTAAGTAGATTTGATAAGATGTACACTGTGATCGAGTTTATGAAAGAGCAAGGTTTTGTAGCCTACGATATTGTCGATCCTGGGTATCGACTTTCCGACTTAGCTTTATCTCAAGTTGATATGGTTTTTGTCAAAGAATCAGGTCAGTTTACAAAAGAATCCCGTTATGCCGCAGGAAAGGAGCAAGAAGAAATACTGCGGGCGCATTTGAAAGCGTATCGAGAAAAATTAATGGCACGTGTCGAAATTTTGATGCCATTTAAAACTTTACAAAAAACTGGATTGACTCAAGCAGAAATTATCCAGGAACAAGCCTATCAAAATTTAATTCAAGGAGATTACATTGGAGCTGCAAATCTATACGAACAGGCTATAAAAGCTGAACCAGATAATAGGTTTAACTATGGGTACTTGGGGTTGGCATTGCTATTAGATGGACAAGAAATAGAAGCTCAGGCGACATGGCTGATGGGCATGAGGGGAGGAGATAGCGAACAAGTCGAACTCTGGACAAAGGATTTAATCCAAGTCCTGCAAACAGAAGCGGAGCGACGGGGACAATTAGGTGACTATTTAATGACTTGGACAATCCGCCAGCATCTACGGGAAATCAATCCCACAGATATTAATAACCTGTTGCATTTGATTAACCTCTCTATTCTGATTGGGAACTATACAGAAGTCGATCTCGATTCTTTGGGCGTAATCAAGCTTCTGAAGTCGGATCGATCGTCGGAGGTAGATTCTGGCTTTTTGCTGCTAGTTATGAAAAATGTTTTAGATTACAATCTTTTGCACCCATTTTCTAGAGAATTATATGAGCAAGTGGGGGTAAGGCTTTTTGGAAATAGCCCACAGCAGGATACATTTAAGAAGGAGAACTGATTTCTTTACTGGAGTTTCTGATAATTAAGCTGTCTAGTTGACGAGTGGGAATGTGTTGGGCCTGTACTCTAGCGATCGCATCTCTATTCTCATTTTGCAATATAATTCTCCCATGCAGACAAGAGATGAGAACTTCCCACTGAATATCGCTTAACTCTCCAACGAGTGAAATTTCTGGCCCGTCGGAAACGTCTAAATCTTCTTCCATCAAAAGATTCATTGCCACGCTTGATATAGCGAGATTAGCATCTTCTTCAGAAATGTTACTGCTGTCTAGTAAAAGAGTCATCTTGCTTTTGTCTGGATGAGTGACGATCGCCCCGATAACACTCGCTAAATCCTGAGATATTAATTCTTCCGATTGACTCCAATCGGGGAAAATAATCAGGTTAATATCTTTTAATTGCAGGTAGTTGCCTAGAGCATCTATATGATATTTTCGGATTAGTTCGTGGAATAAGACTCCCATTTGAGCAGAGTAAGCACGACTGTCCAGAAATTGTGGTTTGCTAAGCATTTTTTGCTGGATATGTTCACTTTTTTGCTGGCGTAATTCTCTGTCTGTACCCAGTGCGATCGCCATCTGGATATATGACTCTTCACTGCTGACAACTAAATCAGGCATTTCAAGTTCTTGTACAAGTGCTGCTCCCATCGAAGAACGGAAGCAAGTTCCCTGTCTAGCTACTACAGGTAAACCAACTTCCAAAGGGTCAATCACAGATGTTGTTCCTGAAAATGGATATGAATCCAGATATATATCCGCTAGCTTTAAGTATTCCTTGATATCATCTCGGTTTGGTATAGGATCTGGGTCTAAAATCAGTAACCTATCTAGCTCTACACCCTGTTGAGAAAAAGTTTTATTGAGATTTGTTTTAAATACTTCCTTCTGATAAGAGCTTGACCAATTTGGGCCAAATGGGTAGAGAACTAAGACTGCATTGGGGACGGCAGCTATTATTTTTACCCAAGTATTACTCAACTCAGGAGTAATTTTATACAAGTTAGCACCGGAGATAAAAACTACTGCTGATTCAGCTATCCCAAGGATTTCCCGAGTTACTTTTATAGTAGCAGTATTTTGTTCAGATCCATAACTAAAGCAGTGAGCAGAACCCTCAAGTTTTAACAACTTCTCCCGATAGTGTTGTTCTGCATTGTCAAACCAATCGGTCAACTTACCAGATATATAGTAATCCATATGACGTATACCTGTTGTGACAACTGAGGAAACGCTGGTAACTTGAACTCTGGCTAGTCGGTGCATTGAAAGTAAGCAAATTTGGTTGGTTCTGGCAGTAATATTTGTAGCAACAAATAAAATATCCAGGTCGTCACTGCGAATTAAATTAACCTGATCCCTTAAATCATTCGGTAGGAGCTTAAATAAATTAGCGCAGCTTTGACAATATTTCTCTAGTCGATGCCCCGTGTTATTAAGAGAGTATAAGATAACTTCAAAATCTCTACTGAGATACTCATAAACTGGTAGAGATGCAAATGTTTCTGCTGCTGGCGTAAAATGTGACGCAAGGATACCTATTCGTTTTTTTCTGTACTTTTCAGATGAATCGAAAAACATATAATCAATCTCATGCCCGTTTATTTTCAGTACATACTCTAATATCTCCGCTCGCTTTACATAAATATTTTTCAAATTGGCTTCACTAAAATAAACAGGAATGAAGTTAGCTAATCCTAAAAAACTCCTAGCTACATTTTGCCAAAACAAGGAATCTTGATTGGCAAAAATAGAGAAGTGTATATAATCCACCCATCCTTGCATATAGTGATAGTAGCTATCGGCTTCTCCCAATTCATGAAAGGAGGGGAAATAATTCAGTAGAAATTTTAAATAGTCGTTTATAAACCACTGGGGGACAGGAGAAAGGTTATGTGATAAAGGCAAATTCTCAGGACTACAGTACAGCATCGCTGCTAACAGGTAATTAATAGCTTTTGGCTCATTGTGTCCTTTGCGAATCTGTGCTGATATAGACTCAATAAAAGTTTTTTCTTCCTGTGTTAATGTTTGATTTTTTACACTACAGTCAATAAGCGATCCATGTATTTTACCTAAATATCCTAGATAACTTTCTTCAATTGTATCTGAGGCGCAATTTATCCATCGTTCAGCAATCTGTTTTCGATATTGACTTATATTTTGGATTACATCGGGTTCATTTAATTTTGTTCTATGCTGCTCTAAATAATTCTCAACTTCTAATAAAAATGGATCGATATATGCTGGTTTTTCTTCCAGTTCACGTCTAAGTTCTACCTCCTCATTTTGATTCTTGACTACAATTAATTCAGCTTTAACATGAATAACTTTTTGCGTCGATTCTTCATGTTCTAAGCTGACAGCTTTAAATGCCCCTTTAAATCCATATTTTCTACAAAGATTTATATAATTAGGAAAATCGATACAATAGTACAGAAAAGAATTAATATTCCAAAAGCTGACATGAGTAGGGTCTTGAAAAGCCCCTCTACCGTCAGTAGAAGGAACTAGAAGATCAACTTTTGCACCATCTTTACAAATTCTCCATATTTCATTCATTGTATGAATTCTATCTACCAAGTGTTCTATAGTGTCGTAGGCTCTAAGTTCATCGACACTGTTATCTGGAAAGGGAAACCGCTGATTAAGATCGGCAACAATGTCTACTCCTAAACCAGGACATACATCTACTCCCACAAAATTATCAGGTTTGCGATCGCCACATCCTATATCTACACGCAACATCTCACCCTTGTGCAAATCCTGTTGATTACCTCTGTTTACATTTGTATCTACTACAATCATATTATCTAAGCATTCATCAGGCTGGATAATGGAAAATTTTGGGGAAACATAGTCTCGTTTCATTAATTTTTTGGGGGATGTTTCTTTTATTTTTTGTAGACTTTGTTTTTCCTGAAATACTTTGAGCAAAACTGAGCTAACCGTCTTTGCCATTTTTGACCAGGAAAACTTTTTCGCTTGCTCAATTCCGGCAGCTATCAAAGCTTCGCGCACTTCCGGGTTTTGAATATTAATAAGTGCGATCGTCATCTCCTCAACATCATCATCCTGAACATATAAAGCTGCCTCTCCCGCCACTTCTGGTATAGAAGCATTGGGACAAGTAATAACTGGACACCCACAGGCCATTGCCTCTAAAATCGGCAAGCCAAAGCCTTCATACTGGGACGGATAAACCAGCGCAACAGCACCAGAAAAAGCGGCTTTTAACTCTTCATCGCTGAGGGGAAGCTTATGCACTGTACTCCCTGAAGTGTAAGGTTCAAATTCATCCTTTGTTAAAGCGCTGTGAAATGTGCAGACAATATCAAATTCTGGTTGATTGGGTAGTTGTGCGAAAGCTTGCAAGAATAATGGTGCATTTTTATGACCGCCTGCCGCACCCACCATCATAAAGTATGGCTTTGAAAGATTGTATTTAATCTTAAAATGCTCTATCTCTTCTGGGCTAGCTGGCGATAAATTTTTGGAAACTCCGCAATGAGCGACTGTTACTAACTCTGGGGCAATATCGGGAAAAAACTTTAATAAGTCTGATGCTGTATTGTGAGAAATAGTAATGTAGGCAGATGCGTGGCGGATGCCGTAATGTTTCTCGCGCCACATGGGTTCATCGAGATTTGTCTCAAAGACTTCAGGAGTCATGTCATAGGCGATAAAGACAGAAGGTGTTGATAGTGGCGTTGTGTAGTAAGTTGAGATAAATAAGTCAGCTTCTAGTTCCTCACAAACTTGCTGGAGCATTTCGCGATCGCTATCAGTCTTCTCATAGTCGTAAGCAGGAACCGGGCAATAAGTAATGCCAGGAATTTTTGGTGCAGTTCCCGCGCGATCGAGCACAATAATATGTTTGGCAAAATCCTGTGTCACCCACTCTTCTAAGAGCGATCGCCAAACGCGAGCAATTCCCGTATTGTAAAGCTGGAAAAACACGCCGTCCACAATAATCCTGGGAGGCTGTTGGGCAAGCGCAGTTTGCCTGTGCACCTTTTCTGGCTGCACGAAATGCCACTCATTACTATCCTTTTCTCGTCGCGCGATCGGTGCTATTCCCAGTGCCTCTGTGGTATTAACCAGCGTCCCGTCTGACACCCAGGAAAAATAATTGCCTAGGCGCACGGGAAAACTTGTTGCAGCTTGCAGGGACATCCATTCTGGCAGTGCATTTTTGTAACCGTAATACCGTTCCTTAAAGCGCAGTTGGTCAGGTGTCACATAAGCAAAGTGTTGAAATACCAAGCCGTGTTTTTCGGTTTCTTCGTGAAGGAAAGGATTGAGAGTAGCAATATCCCTAACTTCACCGTCTGCCAAAGGCTCAACTAAGCTGGGGGGTGAATGTCTTTTCCACCTCGCTCCCGGTTTATACCTCCAAGTCCGCAACCATTCCTGCTGGGGGTGCTGAGAATAACAGTTGCGCGTGCTGACAGCCAGGTTTTCTCCGACAAAAAACCAGCACCAGTAGTAAGCTGCGGTTTTTTCTGGATAATCTGTAAACATCTGCCGGACAGTACAAATCTGCTCAACCGTCCACAGTTCATCTACATCTACTTGCCACAGCAAACACTCCTGATTAATCCTTTCCAAGGGTGCATTGACCATTTCTACTTTTCCATCCCAGAAAACTCCCGTTGGTTTCCGATAAATTGTTACATTCTCTGGATAGAGCTGCGCCAGTTCATCTAAGTATTCTGTTGTCCCGTCCTTGCTGCGGCCGCTGTCGTGAAGCTCATCGGTAATCTGCCCGCCGAATTTTACCATCCAAGCACTATCGTGTTTTTGCTCAGCTACACCCTCAACAATATGCCAGTGCCACTTGAATGGCAGTTGTTTAAATACTTCTATGTGGTAGCGGATAAAAGGCTGACCGTTGAGGACTATTGTCAAAAAGTTAATTGGCATATAATTACGCAAAATTGGTTCGCTATTCCACGGATCGAAAGGAATGACTTTTTGGGCAGACAAGTGCGGACGAAAGAAAAATTTGCCTTTTTCGTTGAGCATACAAGCTGCAAAGGAAAATGAGCTATTGGAAATTGCTACAATATCGCACTGGCTCAATAAATAAAAATCGGGATAAAATTCTGCTTCCGGTAACTCCAAACCTAAATCTTTCGTCGTGATGGGATTATACCCCTCAAAATCACTTAAAACTTTTTCCGGTTCATCGCTGGCAATAAATAGTATTGGTTCGTCAAGGGTTTCCCACAAACCTTTTAGCCACTGTTTGTACCATTCGCTCGGTGCTATAAAAAAATCTTCGTAGCCGTAGTCTCCGCGCCGCAAATGCAAACCGACGATGGTTTTGCCGCGCGATCGCAGACGAGCGATCGCTTCCTTCATTTTAGTTTCTATGTCCCGTACAGGTTTGAACAGGGAGCGGAAATACTCTTGGTGCAGTTTGTAATACTTTGTGTGATATTGAAAGTAACCCCAAAAGTTTACATTTTTAAATATTTCTTTCGCATTAGGAATGCGAGCTGCTGACAATTTATTGGTGGGTTCAGTAACTACCGGTAACTCTTGAGAAATGGGCGAATCATTGCACCCAAAGAGATATTGACCGCTCCAAGCTGGTGTCTCTACTTTCAAGTTATGTTCTTTAGCATAGATTTTCAAGAAAGCATACTGAAATATTTGATTGGCAAACCGTCCGTTTCTACCCAGCGTGGACATTGTAATTACCGGCTTTTTCACATAAAACGCATCGCCCCAAGATGGATGGAACGGTGTTGTAGTTGCTACGCGATCGAAACCGCATATCTCCAGAAACTCATCGATTTCGTCAATTAAAGCACAGCCTTCATAGAGTTCTTCATAATTAACTTCCGTATTAATTGCTTCTATGTGTTTGAGAACATTGGTTGCTCCTTGGAAAGCCAAAAGCTCTGCACCCTGAATATCAATGTTTAAAATATTAAAATCGGCGGGATTAACTTGAAGTTCTTCTAAAAGCGTATCCAGATTTCTCGACTCCACAACTACACGCTCAACTTCCTTGATTTGCGGATAAATCTTTTGATGCTCCTTCAATGGCAATATCGAACTGCTTTGATCCAGAGAAGTTACATATAATGTGCTTGTGCCGTTGATATTGCTAATTGCACAATTCACGGCTAACACGTTAAAAAAACCCGCTATGTTCGTTTTTAAACGTTCAAATACAACAGGGTTAGCTTCAATTAACAGTATCCTTTGTACTCCCATTGCTTGGTATCTTGCAATTTCCTTGCCTTCGTGGGCTCCAATGTGAATAACGCCACGCGGCACAACAGAATGTTTTACGCAAAGCTGCTGCAAATCGAGCATATTTGGTGCTTCACTAAAAATCAAAGCTGTGAATCTCTCGTTCACCGCTAAAAAGTTGCTATATTCGTAATTCTCATATTCTGGTAAAAACTGGAGTAAGGGTTGTAGGGCATTGGGCAGTATTTTAAAGATTGTGTAACGAAATTTTTGTAAATGCTCGAATACTTGTTTTAATGTGATGTTAGCATCGACAAATGTTCCGCCATACTCAAACTGAATATAATCTACTTTGCCTTTTTGCAAGAGGCTAGTTGCTCCGCGAAGAACTTCTAGTTCGCCGCCTTCTGTATCAATTTTTAAGAAATTAATTCGCTTTATGCCCCTTGTTTGGACATAATCATCAAGGGTAGCTGTTAAAATTTCAAAGGGCTTAGGCGACTGAATATTATATTGTTTTTCGATTTCAAATCGGCGGTGAAATGTACTCCATCCAGAAAATTTATCGTAGTAATAAAATTCCCTAATTTCCTGCTGGTGTGCTATTGCCAAGTTGTTTAACACAAGTTGACCGCTTTTAATCGGTTCAGCCAGGTTTTGTAGAAGTGTTTGATATATTGGCGGTGCTGGCTCAAACAAATGGATTTGAACGTCGGGGCATATGTTTAATACTTGATTTGTCCAGCTACCTATGTTGGCACCAATATCGAAAACCACATTACCGGAACCAATAAAATTTTCGATTATTTTTAATTCATAGTTGTTGATAGACTCTGCGTTATTAATATTATTAGTAGACACCCCAGTGCTTTGATGATTTTCTTCCTGTTTGCCGCTGCCTGTATTGCCTAAAGTTGTGAGCAAATCTTGGCAATACTGAACAATTAGTTCTTTTGCCCGCGCCGGAACAGCAATAATAACATCATCAATAATTACAATATGCCTGCTGTTTTTTCCTGAATTCAACAAATTTAATACTGCGCTAATATCCGGCCAATGTTGAGGTGAATGGGGCGGCGGTGGAGGAGATAAAAACAATCGGGCATCATCAATAAAAATAAAGTGTTCGCAGTCGGAGCGGTTGATTATTGCGATTTCTGCGAGTAAGGGACACTCATCGATTTCTCCATAGGTTTGCCCTCCGCTCCAATGAGCGTCAAGCCAGAATAAACTTAGACTTTCAAGTTGTGATACTGTATTGTCAATAAGATTTCTGCTATCACCGTACAAAAATTCTATGTTTGTGATATGACCGTATTTTTCAGTAACTTTTTGATAAAGGTCTTGAGAATACTCTATTGTAAAAACTTGTTCAAATACTTGGCTAGCCCAGTATGCTGTATGGCCTTGATAAGTTCCTGTTTCAATAAAATTATTAATCCCGTAAGCTTCTTTGAGTTGGGAGATGATTTCTATTGGTGGCCCCATGCGTACTATGCCCATATTCAATCCTTTTGTGAAACTAATTCGGGTATTTTAATTAGAAAGCTGCATTTAATTTAAGGATTTTCAATCTATCTTACTAACAAAATTGACCGATCGCCTACTACTTCCCCTTCACCTGTCCCAACAATACCTTATAATCAGCTCTGTCAGGATTTAGCTTCACCAACTTCTCCAAAGGCTCGATCGCCCCCAGCTTATTATTCATCTCCAACCGCACATTGGCCAACCCCTCCAGAGCCGTCAGATTCTGAGGTTCCCGCCGCAAAACCGTCTCATATCCCCGTTCCTGCGCCGCCAGCAGAGACTCCTGAGAAACAGCAGCAGCAGCCACCGGTTTTTGTCGGTGCTGACTGCTCAAACCGCTGCTGAACAGACTGAAAATCCCAAAAATCGCAGAACCACCAAACGACACCATCGACACTAACGCAAAAATCTGCTTAACGCGATCGCCCTTATTAACTGGACGAGGGCTAGATTTTTTCTGTATACTTTCCATTGCTAACTCTTGGCCTCGCTGTTTTCCTGGTACTCGCAAAGCACCTATCTCTAGATTGCCCAAGTTCGATCGCAAAACGATCGCCCTTCGCCATTTAAAATTTGAGACCAATTCCATTCCAATACACAAAATCTGAGATTTGTCAAGGACATTTAGGAAACAATAACACGCGCACGATCTCGATCGGTGAAGGGCGATCGCACCCCTGCATCTTTAGCCGTTATCCTCCGGCAATTCTCCAAACTGATCTCGATAACGCGCCAGCAAAGATTCCAGTTCAGCAGCACGTTGCCGTTCCGCTTGCAAAGCTGAAGCCAATTCATCGGGAATCAATAATTTCTCCCCATTATCTTCCCGATAAAATCCAATCAGTTTGCCTTCTATTTCTAACCGCAGTTGCAATACTTCGCTGCGATGATCTCTGATTAATTCATACCCATCTTCCCCCAATCGATACCCGCGCAATTGTTCCCGAATCCATTCACCTCTAGGGTCAAACAACCAATATTCCTGAACTTCTATCCCCTCGTACAATTCTTTTTTATTATTTTGATCTTCCGACTTTGTACCTGGTGATGTAATTTCAAAAATTACTTTCGGCACTTGCCCTTCTTCCCAGATTTTGTAATTATCTCTGCCACCAGGTTCTACATCAAAAATCACCATCACGTCTGGTGCTACACGGATTTTTGGGAAACCTTGAGCGTAGTATAAAAATTGGTTTGCTAAAACAGTAGCTCGACGGTCTGCAAAGTATTGTTTTAAGACTTCTAAAGTAGTTAAGATTGCATAAACATGGTCGTAAGTTTCTGCCACTGGTTCTCCATCAGCGCTAGGGTATACGATTTCAGAAGTTTTGAGGGTGGGAACGACTGTTGTCATGGTCGTGCTTCCTTTGAGTTGTAGATTTATTATAAACTTTTTTGATGCAACTAAGTAGGTTAATTTAATTAAACGTAAAACTATCTCGTGCTTTAGAGTCCCGACTTATTCAAAAATTGGGGGTTCTGGTATGATCTATTTTTGACTACAAATCCCCATCGATCGCCCTTTTGAATTCCTTAATTGCCTCAACATGACTCGGCATATTAACACACCTGACGAGTAAACCAATATCCAGTTCTGGGAGCAATTCGGAACTGCCAATCTCTTCGTATCCTTGCTCTCTGAGAGCATACAGAGACAGTCGGCTGTTTTCCCAAAACCAGACTTCAGGGATTTGCAGCCGTTTGTAAGCCTCTAGCTTATCAATTCCGCCGCTAGTGACGACTACTTCGAGCGCTAAATCTGGACGTTCTCTATCAGCACCCAATTCGTAAGACTTGTCTGCTTCACACTTCACCAGTCGCGATTCATTTTCTAAAGTCAGAGACTCCGTAGGGGTGAAATCGATTCCGGCCGCCATCATGTAAGTTTCTACCAACGCACCGATACGTCCCTTGGCTGTTTCGTGTTTTCTTCCAGGCATTTTCTGAATCTCCAGTATCCCATCTAAAAATGACAGCCGAACCCCTGGAATATCCAGCATCGGTTCTAAGGTTTTGAATTGTTCCCAGGTTAAGCCTGGAAATAGTAACGGCCGATCTAATTTTTCTTCTAATGTTGTTGCAGTCATGGCGCTCCTTAATTCCCAATCGAAAATCGAAAATCTCAACTCTAAAATCGATCGCTCTGGCTCCTTGATTCCCAATTATTCAATCGAAACTCGAAAATCGAAAATCGATCGACCTCCCACACCTTCAAATGCCATCAGGATCGATGCCTTGGCTTCTCAAGTATGCCATTAGTCGATCGGCCCTCTGGCGTTCCTCTTCGGCCCTCTGGCGTTCATCTTCGGCGCGCTGGCGTTCCTGTTCCACCCGTTCTACACCCCACAGCAGCAAATTGCCATTCTCATCCCACCAGCGCAACCAATAACCAGTTCTCTGAGATTTTTCACCTTCCCAAACCCCCAGAAATAAACCCATTGATTCTATCCAGAATCGCTGATTAGCATCCAGTTCTTGCAGTTCGTATTCTCCCGATGTCGAGAGTCTGTACACTTCCAATACCCCCGATTTCGGTTCAAAAATTACATAAATCGGGACTTGCAAAATTCGCTCATAAAACCGCCATTTTCCGTAAGGATATGTCGGTTTATTTGAATATTCACTGCCGTCAGTATCCGATAAAAATTCCATCACTACTGCGGGTACTTCTCCCTCAGCATTGCGCGTATAGCTGCGGCGAACTTCTCCTGGTTCTGCTGGCAATACCGAGGGAACGTACACCCAATCGGGTGCTTTTACTACTGTTTTGTCGTTAACTTTGGCACAGAGTCCAAAATTGGAAGCTATTAGCATTGAAGCTAGGATAAATCCTGCGAGATCCAAGGCTTCTCGCAGGGCGGCGGCTAAAAGTGGTTGGTCGATATTTTCCACAGGATCGTCGGGTAATTTAAAGTCGTCTGGCAATTTTTCCCAAGTTACAGTATACTGGGTTTTGGTTTCAGCCGGTTTCGATAATGTTTGCGTCATTGGTTTTCCTTGTTTTGAGTGAAAGAGTTTTTTGTTAATAGGATTTGGACAATAACTTTAATGCCTGGGTGCGGACTTGGCACCTTACTAACTGTAAGGTGCGAATTGCGAACCTTACCCCTGTTTAACGCAGAGAATGCAGATTTAAGAAACATAAGAACTCGCAAATCTTGCAATAATTGCGGTTATTCAATGATACCATGTTTTAAGGGGTATTTTCTGGAGCAACTGGTTCTGCTGACCTTGCAGTTTGAGAAGGTATAACAGGCAATTTTTGCTGTTTGTGCAAGCTGGGAGTTCCAGGCTCTACTGATTGATTTGTGGCAGTTGTACTCGCATTTACTTTCTCAGAAATTGGCGCTAATGTTTGAGCGACTTTAACTTGCTGTCGCAGTTGTTCTGTCGAACCCAACAAGTTTCCCAATCCTTTGAACAATTGGCGAATGTTGTTGCGAAGTTCCGGGTTTCCTGTCAATTCATCCACGTCGGAAGTAATTTTCTGCAGGTTTTGAAATGTAGCTCGTGCCGAATCTAGAGTTTGCTGCAATAATAGCAAAGTGGCGGGATTGTCGATCTGGCTGGATAAATTTCGCAAATTAACAGAAGCTTGGGCGGCATTGGCTGAGAGAATTTCTAAATTGTTCAGCAATTGTCCTTGGTTGATGCGGTTAATTGTCGGACTCAAACTGCTGACAGCTACCCGCAATTCTTGACTGCTTTGATTGATGTTGTTTAAAGTCGAGACTAAACTGGCGCGGTTGGTTACTACTAAAGCATTGAGTTGGTTGGCTGTTAATGTAATTTGATTGGCTGCTTGAGTTACTGAATTGGCAGAATCGATCGCAGCGGCAGATACGGCTTTTGTGGAAGTGTCGGCTGTAGCTGCTACTTTAGAAACATCTGCGGCGACTCCTGATATTTCCCCCTTAATGGATTGATTTAAACTGCTAGCTTCTCCTTTTAAGGATTGATTCAAACTGCTTATTTCGATTTTTAATGATTTAGTTAAACTGTTGGCTTCCCCTTTTAACGATTGATTTAAAGTTCCTAGTTCGTTGGTTACTGATTTACTTAAATTACCAACGTCTCCGCTGACGGATTGATTCAAGCTTTTTATTTCTGCTTTGGCAGTTTGAGTTAGATTCGATAAATCTTGAGTTAGTTTGGCTGCACCTTGAGCTGTGCTGGCTGTATTTTGTGCAATAGATTTAATACTGTCGAATAGGGCGGGGTCGGTGTATAAATTAGCTAGGCGGACTGTGGAGCGAATGAGTTCGTCTAGACTGACTCCTGCTTGGCCTTTTAAGCGGGAATTTTTGCAAATTATGGCAGGGGGACAGTCGGCACTAATGGGATTGGCGGTAAGTAATGAGTCTGGCAAAATTGAGTTGGGGGTAATGTCGATCGACGATTCGCCAATTAAACCCGATTTATTCGCTTCGATTAGCACATCGCGGGGAATGACTAAAGTGCCGGGGGCAATTTCCAGCGTCACGTCTACGCCGTTGGAGCTGGCTTTGAGCGCGGTAATTTTACCGACTGCAACCCCGCGATACCTGACGGGCGTGCCTATTTGCATTCCCTGGGCGCTGGCAAATTCTACGGCGAATTTGTAGCTGCGGTTGCCTAGCTGCACGCCCCGCAGCCAGAGGACTAAGCCTCCAAATAAGCCGATTCCTACTAAAATTAAGAATCCGACAGAACCTTCTCTCATCGTTCGCGATCGCATATTGCCTCCTGAGTCAGTAGTCATTAGTCATTAGTCATTGGTCATTAGTCAGTAGTCAGTAGTCATTAGTCAGTAGTCATTAGTCAGTAGTCATTAGTCATTAGTCATTGGTTATTGGTTATTGGTTATTGGTTATTGGTTATTGGTTATTGGTTATTGGTTATTGGTTATTGGTTATTGGTTATTAGTTATTGGTTATTAGTCGTGATTTTTAGGGCATGGCCCAATAGATTGTAGGTAGGAGTTTAATTGAGGGGCTAAGTCATTAATGAGGGCTGTAAGCTCATTTATCTGTTGAACAGTTAAAAGGTTTCGAGTGTAAGCTCGTCTCAACCAGTGCTGGGTTTCGTTCAGAGAGGCTCTAGCTATTTTTACAAAGCGTCGATTGTCTTGATAGCTGCCTCGTCCTAGTCCTTCTGCTATGTTAGCACCGACGCTATCTGCTGAACGGACAATTTGTTTGCCGATCGTATCTTTGGCAAAAATATCCCAACTGTTAACAATTTTCCAGATCTCATCTGCTAATCGTTCTGATAATCTATAAACCCGCAATTCCTGAAAACTTTTGCTTGTCATATTACCCTCGTTATTAATAATTAATGACTCACAACTGATGACTAAAAATTCACAACTAATGACCAATGACTAATGACCAATGACTAATGACTAATGACCAATGACTAATGACCAATGACTAATGACCAATGACTAATGACTAATGACTAATGACTAATGACTATCCAATAACTTGAATAGGCCCGGTAACGCTGCCGCTAAAAAATTGTTTAATTAATAAATTATCTGTGGTTGCAATGTCGCTGACGGTTCCCTCCCACTGCACTTTGCCTTGATAGAGAAATATGATGCGATCGGCTGTGCGGCGGATGGTACTGTCTTGGTGGGTGACGATCGCATAAGTGCTGCAAACTCCTTGAGCTTTCTGCAAGTCGCGGATTAAATCTTCAATTACCGTACTGGCGATCGGATCTAAGCCCGCCGTGGGTTCGTCGTACAGCAAAACCTCTGGATTGTCCCTGTCATTATCGGGATTCGCCATGATGGCGCGGGCAAAACTTACCCGCTTCCGCATTCCCCCAGACAACTGCGCTGGATAGCGTTCGCCAATTCCCGGTAAACCCACCATATCCAACTTCTCCTCGACCAATTGCCGAATCCGGGGGCGCGGCAGCTTAGAATGCTGGTACAGTAAAAAACCGACATTCTCCTCCACCGTCAGCGAATCAAACAAAGCCGCTTGCTGAAACACCATCCCAATCCCGATCGGATCTGCCACGTCGTCTACCCATCCCACCCTGCGCTGTCCCTGAACGACAACCTCTCCGGCATCGGGGGCCAACAAACCCGCAATTATCCGCAAAATCGTCGATTTCCCCGTCCCGGAAGGGCCAATAATTGCCAGGGCCTCTCCCCGATAAATGTTCAGATCGACTCGATCGAGGATCTGGTTCTGGCCGAAGGACTTACTTATCCCTTTGAGTTCGATTAGCGGCTCAGCCATAAGATGTTATCAATAAGTTGTCAGTCCTCAGTCATCAGTCTAGCTAATGACTGAGGACTCATGACTAATAATTTAATGACTTAAATAGACTGCCAGAATCAAAACTCTCTTGTATTGTAAATTTGTCAGATTGAGCTGTTCCAATACCCTTAAGACTAATTAACCATGTCAATTAGTTCATTTCCTAAAGCCCTTCGCGTCTTGGCTAAAGCCAAGCAGGTTATTGCCCATTCCAAAAATCCTTACCCCCCTTCTTTGCGGAACGGGCGAGTTCACCAGTGGTTTAAGTGGTTGGCCCCCGGACTGTTGGTGAAACGGTGGCTGCTGATCAGTGCTAGCGGTGTGGTGCTTGCCACCTTGGGTTTAGCGATTTGGACTGGGATGACTCCGATTTTTTTCTTGTTGCAATTGTTGAAAAATTTTTTGACGTGGATTGCAGAAGTTATTCCCAATTACGTGTCGGGGCCGGTCGTGATTGCTGGCGGGATTTTGTTAATTCTGTGGGGGCAAACTCGCAGTTTGAACTCTATTACTCAAGTGCTGATGCCGGAAGGGAATGAGGAATTGGTCGATCGACTCCTCAACCACCGCCGCTTGCACCGCGGCCCGAAAATTGTGGCAATTGGAGGGGGTACCGGGCTTTCTAATTTGCTCAGGGGATTGAAGGAATACAGCGCCAAAATCACTGCTATTGTCACGGTGGCGGATGACGGCGGGTCTTCCGGGCGACTGCGGCGGGAAATTGGGGTGCTGCCGCCGGGAGATATTCGCAATTGTTTGGCGGCCTTGGCAGATGAGGAAAAGTTATTGACTGAGTTATTTCAATATCGTTTTCAGGCCGGTGACGGTTTGGTGGGCCACAGTTTTGGGAATTTGTTTTTGACGGCGATGAGCGATATTGCGGGAGATTTGGAACAGGCGATCGCCGCGAGTTCTAAAGTTTTAGCGGTTAGGGGAGAGGTGCTGCCGGCTACTCTGAGCGACGTTTCTTTGTGGGCAGAACTGGCTGACGGCAGGATAATTCAGGGGGAGTCCAGCATTACCGAAGCTAACGGAAAAATCGTCAAAATAGGCTGCATTCCTGCTAATCCTCCCGCTTTGCCCAAGGTGGCGATCGCGCTGAGGGAAGCGGATTTTATAATTATTGGGCCGGGGAGTCTTTATACGAGCGTGATTCCGAATTTATTGGTGCCGGAAATTGCCGAGGCGATCGCCCGCAGCGAAGTTCCGCGCATTTATGTGTGCAATATTATGACTCAGCCGGGAGAAACTGACGGATACAGTGTTGCAGATCACATTCGGGCGATCGATCGCGCTTGCGGCCGGCCCCTGTTCGATGCTGTAGTAGTTCAAGGAAAAGTCCCTTCTGCAAAAGCCTTGATCCGCTATTCTCAGGAAAATTCCTATCCCGTAGTGCTCGATAGAGAAGCCGTAACGCAATTGGGCCGGCGAATAGTCATCGCAAATGTCATGGATGAAGATAAAAATACGGGTTTAATTCGCCACAATTCTCAAAGGTTGGCGGGAATGTTGCTGCGTTGGTACGGGCGCGCCCAGAACATTTAAGCTGTTGACTGTTAACTGTTAACTGTTAGCTGTTAGCTGTTAGCTGTTGACTGTTGACTGTTAGCTGTTAGCTGTTAGCTGTTGACTGTTGACTGTTGACTGTTGACTAACAACTAACAACTAACAACTGAGGGCGGGCACGGCGCACCGCCCCAACTAACAACTAACAACTAACAACTAACAACTAACAACTAACAACTAACAAATAACAAATAACAAATAACAACTAACAACTAACAACTAACAACTAACAACTAACAACTAACAAATAACAACTAACAACTAACAACTAACAACTAACAACTAATATGATACTTTCTCTTCCTGATTTTGAGGCTACGCGCAAGTTTGGTGTGGCGTTAGGTCGATCGCTCCCCGCCGGCACTGTCATCTTATTGCAAGGAGATTTAGGAGCCGGCAAAACCACCTTAGTGCAAGGTATCGCTGAAGGTTTGGGAATCTCCGAATCTGTCGAAAGTCCTACTTTCACCCTGATTAACGAGTATTTTGCAGGGCGAGTTCCGCTGTATCATCTAGACTTGTATCGACTGGAACCCGAAGAAGCAGAGGCTTTGCACTTAGAAAGTTATTGGGACGGATTAGAAAGGGATTTGGGAATTGTGGCGATCGAATGGGCCCAAAGATTGCAGTACAAACCAGAGAATTATTTGCAAATTTCTTTGAATTATCTCGATAGCGGGCGGGAAATTGAAGTGATGGGGAATGGCGATTTATTGGATTGGCAATTGGAAATTTGAGAAAAGGCGATTCCCTACGGGATAGCTACGCTTCACGGACTTACTGCGGACGGTTGACACGAATCAATTTGCCTCTCAATGTTTCCTCAATTGAAATAGCCTCATTGATGCGTGTTGCCAACCCTTCTACGTTCCTATCTTTGGTACAAACAATAATACCAGAGTGGTCTGGCTGTCGGTTGTGCAGTCCGATAAAATCAAACCGATTTAATGTCAAAACAGCTCTATCTTTGCTTATAGCAAATGCTAGCACCTCTGGATCTGGAATCCCAAGTCCTGCTTTTCCTGCTTCCTGAACAGTCAGGACATTGTGACCAAAAGCGCGCAACAATTGGACGACTGGCAAAGGAAATTGTTCGTCTGCATACAAATTCAGCATGACTCAGGCTTCCTCATTCTTGCAGATTGCTTCTTCGATTTCCTCCAGATGTGCATCAGCATAAGTCCAAACATTCACTAGATCGGCAGCGCTGAGATGGGGATAAAATTGTAGAAGTTCAGAATCGCTTGAACCTTCACGGCGAAAACTTTCAAGCAGCCAAACTGGGATGCGAGTTTTGGCGATACAAGCATCGCCACCGCACACATCGGGAGTTTTCGTAATTCCCGGCCAGCTATTGTTCAAACTTTGGGTTAACAGCCGTATTGCTTCAGCTTTTTCCGTCGGATTTAAGGCAAGAAGTTGTGTTTCTAATTCTGGGAGCATAGGTAATATCGCCTTGAAAATAAGGGAATATATTCTGATTATTTTAGCACAATTTTTATTCTCACTGAAGTAGTAAAGTAGGGTGCGTCAGTTAGCAGAATTTTGCAAAAAATTCACCATCTCATTCTGACGCACCAACGAATAAATAAATGGTGGTCAGAATGAGATTTTCAGTGATAATTGATAATTCCCTTTTCTGACGCAGCCTACCCCTGACTGGGTTTATTACACAACTCCTATGCAGGTTTACTCGGCATCAAATGTCAAGGCTTCTCCCCTCACATTTGTATCTAATTTGCCGTTCTCAAAAACAACTTTTCCTCCCACAACAGTCACCACGGGCCATCCCGTCAAATTCCAACCTTCAAAGGAACTCCAGCCGCACTTGCTCGCCATTTCTGCTCCGACAACCGGGCGGTATTTTTCCAAATCTACTAATACCAAATCCGCGTCAAAACCCGGAGCAATTTTCCCTTTGTTCGGAATCTTATAAGCCTTAGCAACTGCCGCCGACATCCAGTTAGAAACTTGAGCAACCGTACATTTTCCCTCGACTGCTTGCGTCAGCATCAAAGGCAAAGAAGTTTCTACTCCGGGCATTCCCGATGGCGTATTCGGATAAGTTTGAGCTTTTTCTGCTAAGGTGTGCGGCGCATGATCTGTGGCGATAAAATCAATTACGCCGTCGAGTAAAGCTTGCCAAAGTATTTGGTTATCTTTGGGTTCGCGCAAGGGCGGATTCATCTGTGCTAAACTGCCGATTTTCTGATATGCGCCGGTATTTAACAGCAAATGTTGCGGCGTTACTTCCGCTGTTACCCAACTCGGTTTTTCGTGGCGCAAAAACTCGGCTTCATCGCCTGTTGAAAGGTGCAGGATGTGCAATCGGCGCTGATATTTTTTAGAAAGTTTTACGGCTAGTTGAGTGGCTAACAAGGCTGCTTGATTGTCTTGAATTTGCGAGTGTACGGCGATATCGGAAATGCCGGCAAATTCCTGACGGCGCTGATTGATTCTAGCTTGATCTTCGGCGTGTACTGCAATTAGCCGATCGCCCTTAGCAAAAATCTGCTCTAAAGTTGCTTCTCCATCCACCAACAACTGTCCGTGCATCGAACCCATAAATACCTTAATCCCCGGAGTCGGATTTGCATCCAACAAATCCGGCAAATTCTCCGGCGTTGCACCAATAAAAAAGCCGTAATTTACCAAACACTTCTGGGCAGCGCGACTTAGTTTATCATCTAAGGCCGCTTGGGTGGTAGTTAGAGGTCGCGTATTGGGCATTTCCAAAAATGATGTCACGCCCCCTTTAGCGCAGGCGCAGCTAGCGGTAAACAAGTCTTCCTTGTGTTCCAAACCCGGTTCGCGGAAGTGTACCTGCGGGTCAATTACTCCGGGTAACAGAGTTAAGCCGATCGCATCTATTTCGCGATCGGCTGACTCGGCAATTTCAGGAGCAACCCGAACAATTTTGCCATCGCTAATTAGTACGTCCCCTACCAAAAACTCGCCGTCTGGTAACAGAACGCGAGCGCGGCGGATTAACAAATTTGATGTGGTCGGCATAAGTTATAATTTAGAACGGTAATGTGTGTGGAAACCTCCAACAAGTTTATCCTTAAAACAGTTGGAAAAATAGTAATAAATCTAACTAGGTTTGGGAAAATTTTTAATTTGTCGGGTGCGAATTGGGTGCGTTACTCAACGACATAGTATAAAAACTTACCAGTCGAACACAGATTTGGCGGGTTTCCTCAAAAAAACTCCGAATTAAGTCTATAATTTATATCCAGCCCAGTGACTTAAATACTTATGACTCGTTTAGACAAGTCAGCCGACGACAAACCCCCGCAAAATACCGACGAAAATCCTTGGATTGAAGGAATTAAGACGATCGGCTTAGCAGCATTCTTGGCCTTTGGCATCCGCACCCTAGTTGCAGAAGCTCGTTATATTCCTACCGGCTCGATGCTCCCAACTCTACAAATTAACGATCGGTTAATTATAGACAAGGTGAGCTATCGATTCCAAGACCCCCACCGAGGAGATATTATCGTATTTATGCCTCCCGATTCGGCGAGTTTGTGCACGGGACAGCCGCCACCGATCAAAGATGCCTACATCAAGCGAGTTATCGGGCTTCCGGGGGACACTGTGGAAGTCAAAGACGGAAAAGTTTTTATCAACAAGCAACCGCTACAGGAAAAGTATATAGAAGAAATTCCCAATTATCCCTACGGGCCTGTAGTTGTATCTCAAAATTCTTACTTGGTGTTCGGCGACAACCGCAACGCAAGCTGTGACAGCCATTATTGGGGCTTTGTACCGAAGCAAAATATCATCGGTAGGGCGATCGTCCGTTTTTGGCCTCTCAACCGTACAGGCTCGATCGATCCTACGCCGCTTTATCCCGCCAAAAATTAGCTACTATTCAAATCCTCGGCGGTTTCAACCGCCGGGTTTGTGAGTTAATGCGTGATATCAATTTCGGTTGCATCAGTATTGTTCAAACCGTCAACAGTCAAAAATAAACAGTTAACCGGAACAGCTTATCATTGCAGCAGATTTAATATGCTGTTTCGCGATCGATCGCTTTCACAACTTTGTTATACATCTCCTCTGCTTCTTGCGGCGAATTGCCGATACTCGTCAATCCCAATTTGCCAAACTCCGACAAACAACCCATTAAATGAAACACGCTCCCCGTCTCAGTACCGCTATCAAAATGCAGTTGATTGTCAGCAATAATATCCATCAAATCGTTCGGTAACAATCCCCGATACCGCTCTTTTTTCAAATTGTCCGAAGCGACATAATATTTAGGACGGCCCTGCTGGCTGTAAAACAATCCCGTAGTGCGATCGTAACGACCGTTTGTTAACAACTTCAAAGCCATAAACGGATGAGTTGTTCCTCCTTTCCGCAAATTAATTTCTATTGCTTGAATATCCCATGTGCCGTCATCTTGTCGCACGGCAACAACATCGACTCCAAATCGCTCTAAAGCACCTTTATTAGCTAAATTTTTCCCCACTTTCCATCCCAATTCTTGCAACTCCAGCCGATAGGATTCATCAGCCGGAAATTCGCAACCCAAGAAAATTTGATTGTCCGGGCCTCCTAAAATCTGGTCGTGGGTTGAGAGAATCTCTACTTCGCCGCTGGGGACGATTCGACCTTGAACGCTGGGCGATCGCTTTTCTTCTCCTTCAATAAATGCTTCGGCAATTGCCCCTAACTCGGGAATGCGGCTGCTGAAATTTTCCCAGGTTTCGCCTGTGGATTGAAAGCGCAAATTATGGAAGCTATCGCCAATTGCTTTAACTCTTTCTTGCGGCGCTTTACTTGCGATCGGCTTGAGGTTTAAAATTGCATTTCCTTCCCCCGAAAAACCTTCATTTAATTTAATTACTATCCGCTGCAAATGCGGCTGCCTTTCCCACAAATCGGCCGCAGCTTCCGCTAAATCTTCCGCATTCCAAACCAACTCGGAACCGTCAGGATAAGCCACGCCACATTCTTTAAAAATCTGCCTGCTGCCGCTTTTGGTTCCCCAGTAATGCAGATCCGGATCGCTGCCCCACAAAGGAATTCCCAATTTAACAGATAACTCGCGTTCCAAAGCCGTCGAGTTGTAACAAACCATATAAGATTTTGTCGGCCGCACTGCTTGACGGATGCGCTCCATCAACCGGGGGCGGTCTAAAATTTTCTGAGTCAGGGATTTAGCAGAAGCATCGTAAGCACAGAACAGCAAAAGCCGATCGCGCGCGTGAGAAAATGGAATACCCGGGAGCAATTGCAGGTAATAATCCACAATCATTGGGTGCAGCGGTTGCGAGGTAATGTAAATTAAGCGCGTGCGGGGATTTCGCAGGCGAATTAATGAAAATAAATGCCGCTCTTCATAGTGGTAAGCACCCTCAATTTTCTGCATTTCTTGCTGGTCTAAGCTGAGAGACGGAATGATGATGATATCACAATCATCGCTGTCAAATTCTTCGCTCGCTCGCCAATGTTCGCGTAATTGTGTTTGAAGATTGCGAAATTGCTGTGCGGATTCCGAAGATGAATTCTTTAACTCTTTCATGGCGTTTAATCCTAATGATTCAAATAATGTTTGCTAATAGTGTAGGGTGCATCATCCCAAATACATGAGACAACTCAAACAGTTTTTTTTGACGCACCTGATGGATTATTGAGGACACAAATCTACAATAGTGACTTATATTATATTCCGTCAATTATCTGTAATAAAAATTATTTGTAGTGAGGAATGCAAGTCCTTTGACGAATGCGGACTAAAGTGCTCGCTACGAACCAATTTTATTATGTCGTTCGATCTGACACGATCTTCAGGTGCGTTTGTTCCAATATTTGAGGCAAATCAAACATATTTTTGCTGACGCACCCTAGGGATAACTAAGAAGCTCGCCGCACTCGAAAAAGTCTGGCATATTCCAATATAGGTTCTAGTCGCTGTTGATTTTGCTTGAGTGCCGAGATCAATTTTTCCGAAGGGCGGAATACGAGAGGAGCCGAATATCTTTTCAGCATTTCCATATCTGGCGACTGGCTCAGCAGCATCAGCCGTACATCTTTGTCAAGCAAATAACTCAGAGAAAGCAAATCTCCCATGTTAGTAAAATCATTCCCGCGATCGCTAATTACAATTGTATCTTTAATCGACCTATTAGCTATCGCCTCTTTGTTAATATTTTTCGCAACTTCAGCATTAAAATAGCTCAAGTCTTTGCTCCACGAAGTATCAGAAACCGCACTGAGCGTACAGGATGCTATACTTGCTGTAAATATCCCGGCTAAAACGACTTGCCAAAACCGCTGCTGAGTTTTCAGATGACTCGCGAGCAAGTAAGCCACTGCTAGCTGCACTCCCGGAAAGCAAGAAATGAGATAGCGGCTGACGGCGGAACGTTTGCCACCGAGAATTAGATCGGGTAAAGCTAGTATCAAAAAAGGTACAAAAATTGATGTTAAAATAAACAGCTTAGTTGAATTGCTAGTTTGGCGACATATTTTGTAAAGGGCTGCCGCAATTAATAGCAAAAATGGCAATCTTAGCAGATAAGTCCAGATA
This sequence comes from Microcoleus sp. B4-D4, assembly GCF_036705185.1. NCBI lineage: Bacteria > Bacillati > Cyanobacteriota > Cyanophyceae > Oscillatoriales > Microcoleaceae > Microcoleus > Microcoleus sp. B4-D4. The sequence goes on from NZ_JAUBTX010000011.1 coordinate 79,088, forward strand.
TTGTCAAAGCCGAAGTCGAAGTCAAAAAATAAGGCTGTAAAGCTGAGAGTCCACAATTTTGATAGATACAGCAAACCAGGAGATAGTCGCGTCCAATCTGTCGTTGCTGAAGCTCGTTGGAGATTGGTCGCCAGCACGTAAATCCACGGTAGATACAAGATTAAAGCTGCTGTTACTGCTAAGAAAAATTGAGAATTAGTAAGGTGACTTCGCAATTTCTTTTTTTTAACAAACAGCCAGCAAGAAATTATAAAAACTCCGTGTCCGATGAGTGTTAAACTGAAGAAAGGGTGAGTGTAGAAGCCGATCGCGATCGCCAGCGAGTAATAGGCCCAATTTTGCCAGCCCCGCAACCGCACTGCTCTCAACAGCAGCCAACTGCTGCCAATAACTACGGCTGTCAGCAAACTGTACTGCCTTGCTGTCTGGGCAAACAAGATGTCAAAGGGAGATAAAGCTAACAGTGCTGTTGCTACTAACGGCACATTTTTTGAGGCGAAAAGTTCCTGAGCTAAAGCGTACATCAAAGGCAGCGACAGCAAACTCAATATTGCTGGCAAACTGCGGGATGCTGCTAGAGAACTGCCAAATTGTTGCATCCACCAACGAGCCATGAGAAAGTACAAAGGCGGATGTTGTGGGTCTTCTAGTGCTAAAGAACGAATTGTATCTGCTGCTGTACTTCCCGGTTTAATCCGCTGATATTTCTGCAATTCTGGTGCGGGAATAATTCGGTTTTGGAATAGTTCGTCGTCGATTTCTTGCCTGGTGAAACCAGCGGCGCGGATTGATGTGTAAACTTCGTCGTGCCAGTAAAGTTTGCGATCGAGCTCGAAGAACCGAAATCCGATTCCTAGTAAAATGCCGATCGCCAATAAGCCGATCGGCCACCGGGAATTTTGAGAATTAACAGATGTGTCTTGAGGTGTTGTAGATGCCATGCTTGTCCTTATTGTGGCGATCGTCCTAGAAACAGCGCATATCGACTCTGGGGACGATCGCGCCGCTACGCTCAGAAACCGGGTTTTTTAGCTGGTTTGCCTGCTGCAACCCCTGTATTGCTGTGCAAAACCCCGGTTTCTCTCCACCCCCGTTTGGGTTCTGGTAAGCTGCTGTGCATTTAAATTGTATATTTCGACGATCAATCAAAAATCTTCTCCCCCATCTCCCCATCTCCCAATCTCCCCATCTCCCCATCTCCCCATCTCCCCATCTCCCAATCTCCCCATCTCCCCATCTCCCAATCTCCCCATCTCCCAATCTCCCCATCTCCCAATCTCCCCATCTCCCAATCTCCCCATCTCCCCATCTCCCCCTCTCCCCATCTCCCCATCTCCCCCTCAATCACCATGCACAATTGGGATGCACAACAGCTTAAAGAGCGATCGATACCCAGTACATACCCCAACCGACAATAATTCTATCCTCTGCCGGATGCCGAATACATTCTACACAAGAGCCTTGTGGAAGCTGGAGCAGTCTCAAGCAAGCCACCATCAAGAATCTTAAACCAAATCCTCCCAGAACCTCCAGACCCCAAAAATAACTGCTAACATACGTGTTGTACAGTTAATCAACAAGCTCCGCAAGGGGTCTACCCGCGTACCGCAAATGGCAAAAAAAGAAGCTTCTACAAAAACTGCTGAAAACTCAGAAAAGCAAAAAGCCTTAACTTCCGTATTGTCCCAAATCGAGCGCAGCTTTGGCAAAGGAGCGATCGTCCGATTGGGAGACTCCACTCGCATGAAGGTAGAAACCATCCCCACCGGAGCCCTGACACTGGACATCGCTTTGGGTGGCGGTTTACCCAAAGGCCGAGTCATTGAAATTTACGGCCCGGAAAGTTCCGGTAAAACTACTTTAGCGCTCCACGCGATCGCCGAAGTCCAAAAATCCGGCGGTATCGCAGCCTTCGTCGATGCCGAGCACGCCCTCGATCCCACCTACGCCTCAGCATTAGGTGTTGATATTGAAAATCTCCTAGTTTCTCAGCCAGATACTGGCGAAATGGCCCTGGAAATCGTCGATCAACTCGTGCGATCCGTCGCCGTCGATATCGTAGTCATTGACTCCGTAGCCGCCCTAGTGCCCCGCGCCGAAATCGAAGGCGACATGGGCGACTCCCACATGGGTTTGCAAGCGCGTTTGATGAGTCAAGCGCTTCGCAAAATCACCGGCAACATCGGCAAATCAGGCTGTACCGTCATTTTCCTCAACCAATTGCGGCAGAAAATCGGCATAACCTACGGCAACCCCGAAACAACCACTGGCGGTAACGCACTCAAATTCTACGCCAGCGTCCGGCTCGACATTCGCCGCATTCAAAGCTTGAAAAAAGGTACAGAAGAATACGGCAATCGCACGAAAGTTAAAGTTGCTAAAAATAAAGTTGCTCCGCCTTTCCGCATTGCCGAATTTGACATTATATTTGGCAAAGGAATTTCTACTTTAGGCTGTCTGACTGACTTGGCAGACGAAATGGGAGTAATTCTGAAAAAAGGTTCTTGGTATAGCTACAACGGAGAGAACATAGCTCAAGGACGAGACAAAGTGATCCAGCACATGGAGAAAAACATCGATTTCAAAAATGAAATTGAGGAGCTAGTTAAAAAGAAACTTGAGACTGGTGCTCTGGTTTCTGCTAATTCTGTCGCTCCTATTGAGGTAGATGATGTAGATGATGTAGATGATGTAGATGATGTAGATGATGTAGATGGTTTGGACGAAGAAATCTAAGTTTTTTAGTCCTCAATTATTACTCGTTTACTGGTTGTTTACTCGTTACTTTCGTTCTTTGCGAAAGTAACGCTCAACAGCGACAAGCGAGCCTCGAATTTAATTTTCGCGCTCGAGGCTCGCTTGTCGCTTACACGGGTTAAGAGGGACACCCAGTAAACCAGTAATATCAATTCCGGCTGCACTGGAATGATATAGAGGACACGGCAGTGCCGTGTCCCTACCACGATCAATTGTAGGGACACGGCACTGCCGTGTCCTCCGTTTCTTTATATCATTCCGATGCTAACGGAATTGATATAAACCAGTAACACAGCCATAGAACCAGTAAATTGACCGGACACGATATGAGATTGGGATTGCCGAATATATTGCGGATTGCTATAGTTGTACAGTAAGTAGTACAAATGTCAAGTACATGAATATTGTTTCTTTTAGCGAAGCGAGAAATAACCTCAAGGCTGTTTTAGACAGAGTAGTGGAAGATACGGACTATACCATCATCACTAGACGGGATGCGGAGGATGCCGTGGTGATGTCGCTAGAGTTCTTTAATAGTTTGCTGGAAACAGTTCATTTACTCAAATCTCCCGCCAATGCTGGGGTCTTCTGGGTTTGCGGTGATAAGAAAGACTAATTAGAAAAGCAAGCTAATAGTCGAGCTCGAAAATTGTCGAAATTAACAAATCCATAGGCTTGACGCTTAATCACTTTGAGGCGAGTGTTGATTCCCTCCATCACACCACTCGTTGTTCGGTTCAAGAAATAGTTACAAATTCCATCGATATGATTGCGAAGCATGGTTAGGGTATCAATGTAAATCGATTGTGCTTTCTTAATCCATTCAAGCAGTGATTTTTTCCCCTCTTCCACACTATGATGACTTTCAAAAATATCTCTGAATTCTTCCTTCAATTCATAGGCAAGCTTAAGACGTTTAGATTGACTTAAAACTGTAGCCAATTTGATCCGCTCCTCTTCTTTTAAATCTACACCATTTCTCAGGACAATAAATCTGCTGCCTTTTCCTTTAATATTGCTTTGTATTCGGATTTTATTCAATTCCTCATTCACATATTTCATCACATGAAATCGGTCATAGACTACAATCGCATTCGTCCAAACTTTTTGGATCACTTTTGGAAAACCACCCCACATATCTACACTCACTTCTGATACCTGTTCACGAACCTCAATCGGTTGCTGCATAAGGATTTCCATGATACCTTGCTGTTCATGACTATCGATAACTTCAATCAATTGACTTTGGTCAATATCGGAGACTACAGTCACGAAATCTTGATGCCCTTTCCTCATACTAATTTCATCGATACTCAGACGTTTAACCGCTCCCCATGAGGCTTTTTTACTTGTTTTCGCTGATGATTGAAAATTCCTTGAACTTGCTCCCAACTTAATTCTCCCTCTCGTTTTACCTGTTCCACCGTTGTCACCTGAACACGGTGATAAATATACTCCTCATATCGTTGAGTATAACGCCGACCTTCATCAACAAAACACAGTTGCTCTGTGAAATATTTTTGACAATTGTTACAGTAGTATTGGCGACGAGGAATTTCCAATTCGATTAACTGACCTGAAATCGGTAAATCTCGAATCAAGATTGGACGAATCTGATGAAGTTCATCTGTGGACTGTTGACAGTGAGGACAAGTAGCATAATCTGTCAAAAAATCAACTTTTAAAATTGTTTTTCTATCATTTTTAATACATCTTTCAATCGTAATGCCTGGCAAATTGAGTAATCCGTCAAGATGAAAATCCATGAGCGACGCTCTAGCATAAAGTTCATATATTATACAGTTTACACCGCAAACCCAGAAGAGCCCAATGCTGCCCATTTGGAGCGTTCTATTGCTCAGTTTAAGCAGGGGAAAGTGGTGGAGCGAAATTTGTTGGATGACTAGAAAGTTAGCATGGACGGATGAGGCTTGGGGCGATTATTTATATTGGCAAGGGCAAGACAAGAAAAATCTGGTGTACCTCATGTTGGTGAAAGTCTATATATCATTGCTTTAAAAGGCTGCTACAATGCTTATTGAGTAGCTGGATAGAATTATCTTCTATCAATACAGTCTACTGTTGCATAATTTTGGAAAAACATTATTAGGACTTCAGTCCTATGAACTTGTTCGTGCGTATTCCGCACCACAAAACGTTTTTTATTGCGGTCAATTGACAGCACATGATATTACTAAGAAATGTTATAATTGGTCTCACAGTTTTTGGTTAACTAATACTACATAGAAAAATGGAAATGCAGAAATGGCAAAAACTACTGAAAATATTAGAAGTAACTATAAATTATCAACCGGGAATTTTAACAGAAGTAGAGCTGAGCCGAGTTGAAACTGAAATGCACCTAATTTTACCTGCTGATTATAAAGGATTTTGCCAAATCTTTGGTTCGGGAATATTTGGAGATTTTATAGCAATTCGGTGTCCAAGTAGCGACTTATTTTCTCGATCGAACCTAGCAACCAAATCCATAAAAGAACAAATTAGAGAATATCCGTCAAAGAACCATGAATGGGATCGAGAGCTTGAAAGTTTGTTTGTTAGATTCAGCTTTGATGTTTGGACATGATGATAGAGGTAACATACTATTCTGGGATTTGAGAAGTTATAAAGAATCCGATCGAAGTTACGATATTTACTGGGCTAAAGTTGATGAATTTGATGACAACATTTATAAAATTGGTCGAAGTTTTTTTGATTTTGTCTGTGACTTTTGTTTAGGAATGAAGGCTTTTGAATTACTTCCAGAAGAGTTATGGCCACTGCCTAAAGACATAGGTTTGAAGTTTACAAGTTACTCCCGACGGTACGCGCTTAGCTAGCGCTGCTGCCGACAGCACTATTATAATTTGGGAACTCAATACTTATAAGGTAATACATACTCTTAGCGGTCATAATCACGCTGTCTTAAGCATTGCTATTAGATAAATAAGTAGGGTGCGTCAGCTAGCATTATTTTCGTTACAAACCAACAATCTCAGAACTGACGCACCTTGCAAAAATCGGTGCGTCAGAAAAATACTTTCTGTGCAAATTGAGAATCTCGAATCTGACGCACCCTACAACTCAAAAAGGGGCCCCTGAGCCCGTTCTTACTTGCAAGTTTTAATTTTTTTTAGGCCAAAGCCAAAGGACGAGAAGAATTTCTTAAAAAATTCAGCAATTCTCGATTCACCGTTTGCGGCGCTTCCTGCTGAACCCAGTGACCGCAATTAGGGATTAATTTCAACTTAAACGGAGCTGTAATTAACCGATCTAAACCTTCTACAAGTGTGTGGCTCAAAAACGCATCTTCTTCTCCCCAAAGCACCAAAGTAGGCACTGTCACCGGTTCTAATTTCTGCCCCCAATGCCAAAGCCGCTGCGGGTGAAACATTTGCTGGTAATAATTCATCGCCGCAGCTAACACTCCCGGCTTTTCTAAAGCAGTCTGATAAATCTTAGTTTCCTCAGCGCTAAAAGCTCCTTTGCGAATAGCTTGACCCTGAAAAATATTTTGCACAAAATCTTTCAAATTTTGCCGGATCAACCATTCGGGGATGCCGGGAACTTGGAAAGCCAAAATGTGCCAACTGCGCCGGAGTTGGTCTAAATTGCTTGCCATTTCTTGCACTAATCGCTGCGGGTGCGGAGCGTTTAAAATTGCTAAGCGGTTGAGTTTTTCGGGGAATTTTTGAGCTATATGCCACGCGATCGCACCGCCGCAATCGTGACCGACAATGTGAGCTTTTTTATAGCCGAGGCGATCGATCAAACCGCGAATATCAGCACTCAGCGTATCCAAATCATAACCGCTGGCCGGCTTGTCGGAATCGTTGTAGCCCCGCAAATCCGGCACCACAACCTTGAAATGACGCGCTAAGGCAGGGATTTGATGTCGCCAAGAGTACCAAAACTCTGGAAACCCGTGCAAGAGCACAACGAGCTCGCCTTCTCCTTGGGAAACGCAGTGCAAGCGGATGTTGTTGGTTTCGACAAAGATGTGTTGCTGTTCGGAATCTAAAGACTGCATAAATTAAAAGTTAGACTTATGTTTCGGGAAGTACGGAACCCGCCGACTGCTAGCAGGTGAGTACAAATAAACATTAGATGTGTCGGGCGAGTTTTGCCTCGATTTTCTCGCTTGTATCTCGTGATTCTTAACTCGCGCCCGCCCTACAACGTACTATTGTTTTTTTGCCATTACTTACTTAGTCGGCTGAAACGACCGAATGGTTTTAATGTTTCTGCTTTTATTCTAGCTGCTTTTCGATCCCCGCTGCTGGAATCTAATTAAACTTAAAACTTGTAGCGTTTTGGAGTATCTGGTTTTTTAGGTGTAACTACTTATTTCAAATTGAGCGATTGAAATTTGTAGTTTTAACAGCGGCGGAGGCGATTCAATAATAGCACAATTTCGTCAGTTGCCGATCGCAATTTTGAAGATGGCAGGTCAGATTGATTGACGATGATGCTAAACACCAGCGGCTCGTAACTTGGAACTTCGATATATCCCGACAGCGCCGAAACTCCGCTCAAAGTTCCAGTTTTTGCTTGCAAATTGACGCGGCTTGATGTATAATTAAATCTATTTTTTAAAGTGCCGTTCTCGCCTGCGATCGGCAACGAGGCGCGGTAGACAGACGCAGCAGGTGAATTAGCCATCAATCTCAAAGTTTGCACCAAGGCTTCGGGACTAATCAAATTGTGTCGGGAAAGTCCCGAACCGTCGGCTAATATGTAGCTGTTGGGATTTACACCTAATTGAGTTAAAGCTGTTTTTAACTCCTTCAAACCAGTTTCATTAGTATCTTCTTGTGGCAGAGACATCTTGACTGTGAATTTTCCCAACAATCTCAATAAAACCTCTGCATAAAGATTGTTACTTTCCCGATTAGTTTCCTTCACCAATTCTGCCAACGGCGGCGATTCAACGGCTGCTAATTCTTGGTTCAAATTGCGAGCAACAGAGGCAACTAAAACCTGTTTAACCGGAATTCCCTCCGCCGTCAAGACTTGTTGAAAATTTTGTAAAAAATTATTGGCGGGATTGACAACTGCAACATAACTTGATTCAGATTCTGCACCAACTTTCAATTGTCCGCTAACTCGAATTGCGGGGCGATCGAACTCCCTGCCAACTTCAAGAAACTCAGATTCGTTGGGGGCGACTGTGACTGAATTGTTCTGAATTTGCCACTGATTGGCTAACTTTGGTTCGGCAAAAGTAACTTTTAGAGGTTGCCCGAGATTCTGCGGGGACAAAACAAGCTCGATCGCGTTTTGATTGAAAATTAAACTGTTAACCGGCGCGCCATAGCCAGCTTGCGCGTCTTCCCATTCCCAATTGCGATTGACTGCACTGCCTTGAAAATAGCTGTCATCGCCAATCAACTCGTTTACTTGACTAATTCCCCGCTGCTTCAACTGCTGCGCCAAGGATTTCAACTGAGGCTCAGCAATGCTCGGATCTCCCCTGCCGGCAACGTACAAACTCCCATTTTCGCCGCTGTAAACCGATGTCTTAATCCGAAAATCGGCACCGAGTTTTTGCAAAGCAGCGGCTGTAGTTAGCAGCTTGACATTTGATGCTGGAATGAAATATTTGGTTGCGTCGCGGCTGTAGAGAGTAGCGGTAGAAGATAGGGGTTGAATCAAAATCCCCCAGCGCGATCGGCTAAATTCAGGACGATTGGCGATCGCATCTACTTGCGCTCCCAATTCCCCAGGACAAATATCCCCAGCAACCGCCGACGTTTGCGCGATCGCCTGCGGCGAACGCCCCAGAACTAGGACTAACAAACTAACTGCAATTCCTTTGATTTTCAAAGCGCAATTTCCATAACAATAACTATTCAAATTAGCCCTTGTAGGGACACGGCATTGCCGTGTCCCTACGGGGATCGCTTCATAAACTTGCAATCTGCTGTAATAACTATTAAAATTAGATGCGCGAGAGCTGGGAATTGGCACTTCCATCAATTCCATTTTAATAATAATAACGCATATGAATTCTCGGATTGAACAGCGCCTCTACAGGTTTTCCCTCTTTGAGGTGCTCTTCCACGATCGACTGTACATCACTCGGTTTAACTCGACAATACCAAGTTTCGTCTGGGGTGACTCGCACAGTCGGGCCTGTGTTGCACTGTCCCTGACAGCTACAAGCTTTAACTATCACTCCTGCAACGGGTTGGGCTTCAAAGGCAGCGAGCACTTCTGCTGAACCATTTTTGAGGCAGGATTGATACTGACAAATTAATACACAGCGCTCTTCTGGTTGGGATTCTGGTGCTGGGGCTGGAGATTCTGGCATCGGTAAGGATTTATCGGCTCTTTAATATATCTTAACAATCTTGTGGGGTCGATCGCCCGCGTGCTTCTAGGCAAACTGCAGAATTTGTGAGGGCGATCGAAAAAAAGCTTTCAAATTCTGGCATTCAAACTTTTTGGGTGCTGCTAGTTGGTAACAAATCTCTTCGGCTTCGCTGCCTTTCTTGGGCCTGTGTCACGGTTTCCCTATATGATCGGATTTAGAGCAAAAAGTCAATCAACCGCCAATCATGCCCAAAACAGTAGCCGATGTGATGAGCCGCGAGCCGATTTTAGCGCGTCCCGAAATGCCTTTGAACGAAGCGATTAAAATCTTAGCCGATCGACGTATTAGCGGTCTTCCCGTCGTAGATGAGAATGACTTGTTGGTAGGAGTCATCTCCGAAACCGACTTGATGTGGCGGGAAACCGGCGTAACTCCGCCCGCTTACATCATGGTACTCGACAGCGTGATTTATCTAGAAAATCCCTCGCGTTACGAGCGAGAACTGCACAAGGCTTTAGGACAAACAGTAGGAGAAGCGATGAGTAAAGATCCAGTTACCATCAAGCCCGACGAATCTGTCCAAGAAGCTGCAAAACTAATGCACGATCGCAGCATTCACCGATTGCCGGTAGTCGATACTGCGGGCAAAGTAATCGGTGTCCTCACTAGGGGAGATATTATCCGATCGATGGCGGCCGATTCTTAATTAATTGTTGTAGTTGAAGGATTGTATCAGAAAATAAGTAGATCGCTCGGGAGCATCGAGGGTGAGAGCATTTGAGCGTGCATTCCGACAGAGATGTTCCCGATCGTTCCTTCAATCTCTCAGCTTTTGGCAATTATTTTTTTCCCAATTACCTTTTTCCCAATTACCTTTTTCCCCATTTAAAAATTCCATGAGCATTACCCCTGAGTCTGTCGAACAATTGTTGAATTCCGAGGATTTTGGCGAAAGGCTGCGAGGTGTCAACCAACTGCGACAATTAGAACCTGCGATCGCCTACAACTTGATTCAAATTGCGATCGGCGACAAAAACGTCCGCGTTCGGTACGCCGCCGTTAGCCAAATGTCAACCCTCGGCACGCAGAATCTGCCTAACGCTTTAGAGGTATTGCTTAACAGCTTGAACAACGACCCCGAACCCGACGTGCAAGCAGCAGCAGCCGATGCTTTGGGCGCTTTAAAATTAACCTCTGCTTTAGGAGATTTGGAGCAAGTTTATAGTAGTACGTCTGAATGGTTGGTGCAACTGAGTATCGTCGCAGCTTTGGGAGAAATGGGAGATCCCAAAGCATTTCCGATGTTAGAAAATGCCATAGGTTCTGAAAACGAATTGATCCAAACTATTGCCATCAGTGCATTAGGAGAATTGGGAGATAAACGCGCGGTGCCGCTGCTGCTTCCTTGCGCTTCTAATGCAGATTGGCAAATTCGTTACAGAGTCGCTCAAGCTTTGGGCAGGTTGGGCGGCACGGAAGCTGCTGCTGCTTTGGAAATTCTCGCGAAAGATGAGGTTGAGCAAGTTGCTCAGGAGGCTAAAATCGGACAGGAAAATAGTTTGAAATTGTGATTTTTGAGTTGGGGATTTTGCATTAATACCAATTTTCTAAAGTAGCGCTAGATATTACCCCCCCAACCCCCCCTTATACCAATTTCATGTAGCGCTAGAGATTACCCCCCCAACCCCCCCTTAGTAAGGGGGGGCTAAGATTTCATACATAGCACATCTTTATAAAAATGGTATAATTTACAATTTTTTGTGAATATTCTAGTAAAAAGTTAGCAAGGGCGATCGCACTTGTTGCCTCAAAAATCCGGCTTTTTTTGAGATGTTTCGTAACCGGATGCAAAATTCCCAGAAACCGGATTTCTCCCGCGCGCGATTCACACGCCGAACTCAGAAACCCGGTTTTTTTTGAAATGTTTCGTAACCGAATGCAAAACTCCCAGAAACCGGGTTTTTTGCCCCCGATTCGCCGCCCCTGCAACTGTCGCTACCTGTTAATCTCAAATCCTACCATTTGTATTGATGCAAAGGGCGATCGGACTAATTATCAACAAAACTACAGCCAAACTCTTGACATTTGCACTTTCACAACAGCTATAATCAAAATACATACAGCAGCGGCAGAGATTAACACAATGCTTGAATTGTAGGCCGCCAACTAATAATCGGGAAACTATCATTAAGACGGTAAGCCATCTACCAACACTCACCAAGTCTTAAAATTTTTAATCATACCCATGCTCGAACCACAAAATTTCGGTTCTCAGTCTGCAGACATTGTAACAGGAGAGCGATCGGTCTCTCAAATTTCCCAACCCACAACTAATCAAGACTTTATTTATAAAGTTTTGGAACTTACTAATATAGAACGCAGCAAATTAGGTTTTCCCCCCCTAACTTTAAATACTCAGTTACTGAGTGCGGCGCAAACTCAGAGCCAAAACATGGCACTGCAAGACTTCTTTTCCCATACTGGCAAAGATGGTTCGTCAATGGGAAGTCGGATTACTGCAACGGGCTATCAATTCAGGGCGGCGGCAGAAAACATCGCTGCGGGTTCTTCTACACCCGAACAAGTTGTATCATCGTGGATGAACAGCACGGGCCACCGGACTAACATTCTCAACCCCAATCTCAAAGAAATAGGAATCGGCTACTATTTCTTAGCCAACGATACTGGCACAGAAAACTGGAATCACTATTGGACACAAGTTTTTGCGACTTCTCTTGACGGTAGCGTCAATCCCGCACCAACTCCGACACCCGCACCAACTCCGACACCAACTCCGACACCAACTCCCGCACCAACTCCGACACCAACTCCCAACACATTAGTAGTAATTAATTCGCCAATACCGAATGCTACAGGGGAGGGCAGCCCGACAGCAGGGCCAAAGAATACAGCCAGCGACGGCAATTATTTCTTATCAGATAGTGCCGATACTCAAATACCGGCAAATGCTGCGGGATTGCCAATTTTTGCTCTTTCTGGTAAAGATAATCTCACTGGTGGAGAGGGTATTGATAACATTAATGGAATGCAAGGTGCTGATACAATTAACGGCGCTGGTGGCAATGATAGCCTATGGGGTGGCAAAGATTCGGATTCAATTGATGGCGGTGCTGGTAATGATTTTATCAGCGGTAATAACGATAACGATCGACTGATCGGATCTGACGGCAATGATACTATTCGCGGTGGGAAAGAAGATGATATTTTGATTGGCGGTAACGGATCCGATTTGTTGGCTGGCGATCGCGGGCAAGATGTTCTGACGGGCGGCGCTGGTAATGATACGTTTGTATTGGCAGGAGGTTTGTCTGCTGCGGCTGCTTTAATTAGTGCGGATGTGATTACCGATTTTGGGGCAGAGGATAAGATTGGTTTGACTGACGGTATCGGATTTGCCAACTTGACTTTTGAAGCTGTGAGTTTGCAGTTGGATGGAGGCGCAAGCGTCGCTTCTACGGCGATTAAGTCTGGTAGTAATTATTTGGGCATCGTGCAGGGTGTAAGTCAAAGTCAGCTTACATCTTCTGTTTTTGTTAACGAGTAAAAAACAGCATATCGAGATTTCCGACTTCTTGGAGAAGTCGGAAATCTAAAAACAAGAGCGCTTTATACCAATTTTTTATGAGGCTGCACATATCTCGATCCCCCCTAGCCCCCCTTAATAAGCAGGGTGGTTTTATTGTGGGGAGAAGAAATCTGAAACGACAGAAAGCACCGCTCAAAGCTCGCGTCTGGGACGCAAGTGTTATATTAATAAAGGTACGTAGTTGGGCTTTAGCCCTCTTTATATATACGTCTAAAGAGGGCTAAAGCCCAATTACGTACCTATTTCTAGGATGACAATAAAACCACCCTGCCTAGCCCCCCTTAATAAGGGGGGGACAAGATTCCGATCAAAGTCCCCCTTATTAAGGGGGATTTAGGGGGATCGAGATATGTGCAACGACCCATTAAATTGGTATTAGTCATTCAGCTTAAAAGTCTGTGGTAAGAGCGATAGATTCTGCATCAGACTGAAACGAGTCGTTTAGCAGTTTGGTGATTGTATCAGCGTTAGCAGGGCGACTGAAGTAAAACCCTTGACCTTCATCGCAGCCTCGCGCTTGCAGGTAGTCACGCTGATCCTTGGTTTCAATGCCTTCTGCGGTGATCGTTAACCGCAGACTTTTTGCCAGAGCAATGATCGCATCAGTAATGGTGGCGCTGTTCGGGTTAGACAGTACATCTTTGACAAAGGATCGATCGATCTTGAGCATATTAACCGGAAACCGTTGCAGGTAGTTGAGGGAAGAATAACCTGTGCCAAAGTCGTCTAGGGCGAGGGACACGCCAAGTTCTCGCAGTTGCGTTAAGGTTGTGACCGATCGTTCAATGTCAGTCATCAAGGCACTTTCAGTCACTTCCAGTTCTAAATACGCAGCTTCGAGTTCGGTCTCGGCCAAAATTTGGCGAACCATCTCAACCAGATTCGTTTGCTCAAATTGTCGAGCCGACAGATTCACCGAAATCCGCAGGGCTGGCAGCCCAGCCAGTTGCCAGCGACGGTTTTGAGCGCAAGCCGTTCGCAAGATCCATTCACCAATTGGCACGATCTCGCCATTGGCTTCGGCGATCGGAATAAATTTTACCGGAGAGACCAAACCCTCTGTAGAATGCTGCCAGCGAACCAGCGCCTCCGTTGCTGTCACCCGTCCGCCGTGCAGGTCGATCAGCGGTTGATAGTAAACCAGTAGTTCGTTACGCTCCAGCGCTCCGCGCAGGCTATTTTCTAGGGCCAGTCGCTCCTGTAACTGAACGTTAATTTCGGGTGAATAAAACTGATAGTGACTCCGCCCTTGCTGCTTTGCCTGATGAAGTGCGAAGTCGGCTTGCTGAAGAAGTTTCTCTACAGAATTCGTATTTTCTAGATGGTTCAATGTAATGCCAAGACTGGCGGTGATGTGGATCGGGTTGCCCTTGATATAGAAAGGTTTGATCAGCGTACTCAGCAGCAGTTGGGATAGCTTGACCACACTCTCCAGCGAGGGGAGTTCGCTGCGAGCGATCGCAAACTCACCGTCACCCAAACGCGCCAAGACATCTGACCCATCGATGCACTCTACCACCCGTTGGGAAACGGCTCTAATTAGTAAGTCGCATATCTCAGGCTCCAACGCATGGCGCATCCCTGGGAAATCATCAATACCCAATACCAGCAATGCGACCAAGGGTGAGTGATTTTGAGATCGGGTTTGATTCAGGCGATCGCAGAATAAGTCACGATTTGGCAATCCAGTCAGTTCATCGTAGTGGGTAATGTAATGAATTAATTCATCTAGTTTGTAAAGCGTTTGTGAGGAATTTGCCATCAGCGTACCGACTTCATCAGTAAACTTTGTGGGTAAGTTCGGCAATGTTCTGGTATCGAGGTAGTTTTGTAGAGCCTCCGAGGTTAAGATTACCGGAACCAGGAGGTGGCGTAGCGTATAAAGCGTTGCTGCCGTACCCGCTAATGTCGCCAGCAGAGCAATCAGCAGAACCCGGACTGATGTCTCTAGAGAGTAAGCGTTTGAGGTAAGAAACCAGACCATTAAGGTTAGCAAAGGAACGTGCGTGCCTAAAAAAGCAACCACCATAATTTTGGCAGTGTAGCTTTTTTTCAGCCAGGGGATATGCCCCAATAATGAGTATAGGTTAAGGTTAGGCTTTGGTTGCATAGGACTCGGTTTTAATTTTCAAGATGGGTAGAGTATCCAGCAGTATTGTACTAGGTGCGTTGGCTTCAGAAACGGCTTTTTTAAATAAGGAGCGATCGCCTCAAATCAAGCATCAGCATCCTCTACAAACGGTTTTCGCTCTAGCAAACTATCGAGGATAATATTGGTGTTGTATACTAATACCTTTAATTTTAGGTATTTCTCCACAAAACGTTCTTCTAACATGAGTGCAACTTCCGCATCTGTTGGCGGTGGCATATCTGTTTTCGCTAGCCCTCTGAGTCGCTTGGATGCACCTTTGCGATCGCCCCGCAATCTAATTTTAACTTCGGTATTTTTTGGGAGTGGTGCATCAGTTTTTGGTAGCCCCGTCATGGGTTCGAGGAAGTTATCTGGTAGGGATTGTGGGGGTCTGAGTTCCCGTCTGATGGACTCAAAAATCGCATTGACTAGAGCTAATCTGTCGGTAACTGATAGTTTGTGCGCTTCTCGGCTTAAGGGCAGCCAAGCTATTTGGGGTATTTGGGATTCGTTCATATTTTTGATATTTTGATATTTTCTGGGTCTATTTTAGCAAATTTAGGACTTACGCATAGGGCCAGAAACCGGGTTTTTTCGAGAATATTTCGTTGTGATTCCTAGATTTAGTAAAAAACCCGGTTTCTTTGTCTGATTCACTCGTTCCCATCAAGCTACTAAAGAACCTGCAACAATACCACCACCTAACACGCGATCGAGTTCTTCATAGCCTGAAGGCGATCGCGCTTGGTCGTTGTCGGTAATTTGCGAAACCACAGCTATTACAAACATATCGACTTTTTACTTTTGCCATTATTTAAATATATCGCCTACCTACTTACATGATTTTGTCTGGCTAATTATCTAAATGGGTGATTAGGCAGAATTTTTCTGTATAACTACCCCAAAATGGTGTGTTAGCAAGAAAGTTTCTGCATAACATGACATATGGGGTGATTAGGCAGAAATTTGACTTTCGGGCTAAATCCCCTATAGTCAGATTAGATGGAAATTTTCCGTCTAATACATAGTTAGCCCGCTGAGTTATCGGTGGGGATATACTGCAAAGCTATCTGCTTGTGTTCAGGGCTTAGTTATCGCCATATCTCGTGTATGGGAAAAAATACACTCATGTTGCTACAATAGAGCAAAATCGCTCAATCAAAGTTCAAGGTTTCCCAGATGCCTCAACAAAACCCGCTCGAACTTGCGAAACAAGGAAATCCCAATGCCATCGCTGTATTAATAAATCGTAATGTTAAGCCCAAAGGGATAACTGCAAAAGTTAGTCGCAAGGATGACTGTCTGAGGGTTATGCTCGAATCAAATCAAGTCCCCAACCAGGACAATCTGAGCGAGTTTATTCGCAATGCCATCCTAAAACTCGGAATAGCTGAACTTAATACTCTTCAGGTTCTTGGGCGACAGGTAGGTGATAAAGCTCCCGCATGGAGCCAGACAATTAACTTGAAAATGCCATCATCACCCCTAACCAATCAGGATGTGATATCAGAACCGCAAGATCTGCGCTCCCAACGCGTACAAAGTCCTATATCCTCTTCTCAAAACAATAATATTCTAACGGCTCAAAATAGTAATTTAGTCCCTCATTCTGGCAGCGATGCTAATCCAGAAGTAATTCTGCTTCGAGAAGCAGCACAAAAAGGAGATATTCAGGCTATTTCTAGTCTTATCGGTCGAGCAATTGCACCTCGGAATATAACAGTGGAGGCGACAATGCAACATGGTGTTATTTTGTGGTTGAAGATATATCCCCTAGCGACAATGCAACCTCAATCCTGCATCCAGGCTGTAACTGGCATACTGAATGATATTCAGCCAGATAAAGTACGTTCAGTAAGAGTTTCAGAGATTGCATCAGATAAAAAAACGGAAGTATGGAACCGATTTCTTGCTCTTAAGAATGGGAAATTTGTAGACAACACAACTTCTAGTAACATAGGTCTTGGAGTTTTTGTTGTCTTAATTATTGGTTTAGTTGGCTATTGCGCTCTCCCGAAACAGCCTACTACATCTCGCACTGCCACATCTACTGCGCCTACATCAGGTCAAGAGCAAAGTCAGTTGCAGCAAGGTAAGTGGTATGAAGGGGGCACGTTACATAACGCTGGTGCACTCGAATGGCAACAAGCAAGTTATGAGAATAAGTTGGCCACCTGTGCAGACATTGTTTCAGCTATGTGGCAGACAAAATCACTCAAGCCATCGATTCAGAACCAGATAAAGTCTATGGATGATATAAGGGTGCTTGCCCAAGAGCTTGTGACACAAATGGATGCAGTGATGAAAGAAAAATCAAATCCAGAGGAGAACAAACAGATTTATACAAATCAAAAAGTAAGTGATATTGCTGCTCTATTAATGCTATCGATGGGTTGGATTAAATGATTTAGTTTGTTGCATCCGAGGGCTAACAACGCCCATGCACGCCGACCGTCGAAAAATCATTGGTTTGATGCAGAGGTTATCTGCGGCGGGTGATGGGCATCGTTATGCCGAACCGATGCGTCTGTCTAGGTTGTCTGATTTCATCCGAGATTGGGCAAGCAAAAATAGTTGGTTTTGTTGTTGAGTTCGGAAAGGTTATTGGTGATCGCAAAAGTTAAGAATTGAGAAGCGATCGGGGCATAACAAATCATTGGAGCGGATAAAGGAGTAGGGTGCGTCAGACGGCAAAACCTAATTGTTTTGCATACACCAATTCTGACGCACCTTATACCAGTTGCAAAAAGTAATCCTACAAAATAAGTGTTGTTTGTTTTGTGAGTCCTGTTTTCCCGGTGCGTCGCTATGAGATTCTCGATCACATCCAGGGATTTTTCTAAGGCGATGCACCCTACGACTAAAGATCCATCCGTTACATCCCGTAGATTGCTAGTTGCCGAACTGCCGGAGGGTGAGGTTATCTTGGAAAAGACGCGATCGCAAGCACAGTCATGGCATCTCCACACAATCCAAATTCGGCGGATTCATCTCTGAAACAGTCTCTAGAGGCTGGGTTAGCTGCTTTGAAACAAAAAGATTACCAAAGCGCGATCGCCCTTTTAGAATCCGTCAGCCAAACCGCAGCAAATCAACCGCCCGGAATCCGCGCGCAAATGGGGTTAGTCGCTGCGTACAAAGCAACCGGCAATCTCAAAAGCGCGATCGCCCTTTGCACCTCCCTCAGCAAAAATCCTAACCCTCAAGTTAAAGCTTGGGCCGATCGCACTTTAAAAGAATTAACCCCGCCCCGCCCTCCAAAACCACCAGAAACTCCCCCCAAAACAGGCTTTGTCGCCTTTGATGACGGCACAAAATCGGCAGAAAATACGCTTGAGGGCGATGGCTTACGCCCCGCTTCGCTACGACCAACCGCAGACCAAAAAACCGGATTTTCACCCTTAGAAGCGACTGCCGCGCCAAAAACCACCAACTCCACACATATTTCACCGCCACCTCCACCCCCCAAACCACCGATTCGCCCCACCTCAGAAGAGGGCGATCACGCACCATCCACCGCCCCTACAGAAACCGCAACCGATGCAGAAACTAGCGGCGAAAATAGCCCTGGTTCCCCAACAGAAACTTACCAACTGACTTGGCGCGAAGCAGGGCGCACAAAAAACCCGCAGCGACTGAAACCGCTAAAATTGCTGAATTTTTGGATTGGGGCTGCTGTAAGCGCGATCGCCCTATTTTTCCTAGCGCGATTTGTCCTGCAATTGCTGTTGACAAACGCTAATTTTCTATTGCTTCAGTTTTACATATTTACAAGACTGCCTATTTTCGCGCCGATCCAAATTTTTTACCGCGATCCAACTCCCTTTGTGCAGATAGTTTTTGGATTGCTTTTGGCCTCATCTCCCTGGCTGACAGACGCGCTGCTAAAACTATTTTGCGGCATCGAAACCCTGCGCGGCTCAGTTTTATCCAAGCACAGCAAAGAAGCTAGTCGGGTACTCCGCAGTTTTTGTACCAAGCAAAATATGCCAACCCCTGTGTTGAAACTCTTGCCGCTGAATGTTCCTGTGGCTTTCAGTTACGGCTGTTTGCCCCGTTTTGCTCGGATTGCTGTGAGTAAAGGGCTGTTGGAACAGTTGACGGATGATGAAATTGCGACTATTTTTGCGCGGGAATTAAGCCACATTTCTCACTGGGATTTTGCGCCGATGTCGCTGGCGCTGCTGGTGATTCAGATTCCTTACTTGATTTATTGGCAAGCGGCATACTGGAGTGAGAGGTTGTGCGATTTAATGACGATCGACTTTTTGCGTTTTGCTGTGAGAAATTTGGCCGCTGCAATTTCTGCTATTAGTTACGGGATTTATAAGTTGTTGCGCTGGCCGATGTTGTGGCTGTCCCGCCGCCGGGTATATTTTAGCGATCGCACCGCTGCGGAAATTACGGGCAATCCTAACGGTTTGACGCGGGCGCTTGGTAAAATGGCGATCGGCATTGCTGCAAATATCGAACAGCAAAAACAAACTAGCTTTTTTCTTGAAGGTTTCGATTTGTTGTTACCCGTGGGAGTCGGACAAGCTGCAACCATTGGTTCTGCTGCGTTGCGCGCGCCGCTGTCACAGATTTTGCTGTGGGATCTCACCAATCCCGATCGCGTTTGGCTGACGGTTAACAGCACGCATCCTTTGCTGGGAGAGCGTTTGAAGCTATTGGAACTTTACGCGCAATTCTGGAAAATCGAGACAGAGTTAGATTTGGCGAGTCTGTCGCTGGAATCACCGAAGAAACGAAAATTATCTCTGTTTAAATCAATACTCGAATTTAAAGACTCAAAACTATTTTTACAGGGCGCGCCGTTTTTTGGGATTCCGATGAGTTTGGGCTTGGTGGTTTTGCTTTGGCTGATTGGCTGGATTTTCTCGCAGACGAGTATTTGGCGGCTGGATTGGCTTTTGGGCGATCGATCGATCTTTTGGGGCTGTTTGCCGATCGGATTTAGCATCGGTACTTTGATGCGGATCAATTATTTTTTCCCCGATATTACGCCGCGAGAAGCCGCTTCGCCGAGTTTGCCGGAAATTTTGTCAAATCCCGATGTTTTGCCCGTAGATGCTCAACCAGTGCAGCTTTCCGGGCAGCTTTTGGGTAGGACTGGTATAGAAAATTGGCTGGGACAGGATTTGATTTTGCAAACGGCGACTGGTTTGGTGAGGTTGCACTATGTTTCGAGGTTTGGGCCCTGTGGTTCTTTGTGGCCGCAACCTACTCGCCCCAGCGATTTGATCGGAAAACCAGTTGTGGCGACTGGTTGGTTGCGCCGGGGTGCTAATGTGGCGATCGACCTCGAAACCCTCCGCAGTCAAGGCAGCCTAGTCAGTAACAGCGGACATCCGATTTGGTCTGCGATTTTGGCTTTTGCTGCTGCTTGTTGGGGCGCATACATTATTATCCAAGGCGGAAGATGAGGGAATTTGGGATTTGAGATTGCACAAAAGGTTCGTAGTACGGACTTCAGTCCGCACTACAAACCAATAGAACTCTTGCAAAAATACAGTTCACCCCACCCCAACCCTCCCCGAACTCGCGGGGAGGGGGCAAGATTATTCTTGTTTCCCCCCGCAGGAGGGGGGACTTGCGGGGGGTGAATTTGACTTTTGCAAGATATATAATGCTCTTCCCTCTTCCGTCTTCCGACGGACTTACATCCGTTACATCCGTTACATCCGTTACATCCCGTACATTGCTCGTTGCCGAACTTCCCTCTTCCTTCGTAAACAAAAGTTGCTTTTTAAATGACATCCTGTTACATTTGTTTATATAAATTGGATAAAACAAAAATCGCAATAACTTCAGTGGGCTAAAACCGCTAAGGTATTGCGTAAAAATTGTCAACCTCCCAACACAGCAAGTTTAGCCAGCCGCTTGTCGGCTGTTTTTTTAGACTGGCAATTTTGCTGTGGGCGATGAATTCAGAAAAATGATTCTGATTGTTGTTTTCATCAAATTCGCCTGAAATATACCTAAATAGCTAGCTCTGTCACCCAGGTTGTGATACCTTTAAAGAATGGTCGGACGCTGCCGAGCCCGATTTAAGGGAGACCGGGTAAGCGAGCAGTTTTTAGGATTAAGAGCGAGATGAGGAGCGAGGTAAGATTACTGGGCCAAAAAATGTTAGCAATTTTATCCATCACTGTATTAAACTGAATACTGGCATTCCGATCGCTTGAAATGACATCCTTGGACATAAATTTCTACACGGCTCTGGCTACAAACATTCTGAATCAAAACCGCAAGCAAGAAATACAGAATAGCCAATAGCCTCAACATTTGAGTGATGACTAAAAGTTTACACAACAACCTGAGATTTCAAGGCTCTCTGCATCGGCGGTTAAGTTCCGGCCCGATCAGAATAAATCACCTTTTTTTTCTAAAAGGTGGGAGAATCTGTCAAGGTTGGTGGGAGGAATGTGCAAATTATGCGGTTATGCGGTCTTTCCCTGAAGTCAACATTCAGTTGACAGCAGGTAATTCGGTTCGAGCAAATTAATTAGAATCCTATTCTGGAGGAATTTTTCATGTCTATTCGTCTTTATGTTGGCAACCTACCCAAGGAACTCGATCGCCAAGAATTGCAAGAAGTTTTTGCACCCGAGGGCGAATCTGTTACCACAAAGGTAATTACAGACCGCAAAACAGGTAAATGTAGAGGATTTGGTTTTGTGACGGTGCTAACCGACGAACAAGCCGACCAAGTTATTGAGAAATATAACGGCTTGATGTTCAAAGAAAACCCGCTAAAAATAGAGAAGGCACTCCCGCGCTCTAAGGGTAAATCGGAGAAGGGCGAAGAAGATCAGCAGCAGTCATCGTCGCCTGCTTCACCGCAGTTGGCATCCGCATCAACAGCGATGCCGGTGCCTGCGCCGCAGCAACAGCAGCGCTCGGCTCCCCCAACTCAAGGTGGAGGCGGTTCTAGTAAAAGCAATCGCCGTCGGAGTGACAACAACAAGTCTCGCCGCAATCAGTCCACAACCACAGTGTCGAGCGCTGATTCTGGCTCGGTGCAGCCAGATCCGCGCTGGGCGAGCGCTCTGGAAGAACTCAAGCAGCGATTGCAGGAAGCTCAAACGACTAATTAATCGAAAATGGCGGCGAATTGCTGCTGTCTTCCGACTGGGGTTGACTGACTCTGGAAGTGCGATCGAGAACCGACTAAAAAGCCTGTTCTCGATCGCACTATTTTATTCCAACAACCTCTAAAATCAATTCCGGCTGCACTCATACATGATGTTAACGGTTAACAGTCAACAGTCAACAGTCAACAGTCAACAGTGAATTTACAATTCCGATGAAGAGAGGATTTGATATAATATCTAGCACCCCGCTAAAATAATCGTCACCGTATCATAGGGCTGTTAACTGCTTTAATATCCTGTCCCGTCAATTGACAACTATAAGATTGGATCGCAGAAGCTAAAAGTAGTGTTTATTTCTCCCCAGAGAATTGGATCGTCTGAATAAAATCAAAAATCTTATTCATAAGATCCTCAACCTCCGACTCAATAGAACCCAATTCCTCCTGCTTCTCATAAATTCGCTGACAACTCACCGTGTAGCAAAAATCGTCAACGATCAAAGCCATAAATCCCCGGTAAGCATCCATCAAAGTAAGTTGATCGTCATTTTGTGGTACGCTGACATTAGCACTCCCAGGCAAATCGGTCACTACCAAATAAGCATTTTCCTCTTCTAAATATTCACTGTAGAGTAACTGAGAATTAGCAAATTTAGCCAGAACCGTGTCATCAATAAACTTGTTAAGAAACAAAGTAAGATAAGCCCATTCCCCCGCTGATTCGATTAATTTTTTCACATCACCAGAAAGCGGGAAATAATCAATTTTCAGCAAAACACCAAAATCGTCAGAAAAAGCAACAAAGCTTTTGTCATCCTCAATTTTACCGCCTCGTTGCCTCTCAACAGGAATCGAAACCACAAAATTGCCTAGAGCAGAAAAATACAACGCCTCATCTGTCTCGATATCGTAATCTTCGAGTTTTAGTTCCGAGTATCCAGCAATTACATCCTCAATAATTGCCTTAGCTTCCTTATCGCCTACACCTAATACTTCTTGAAATTCCTTCAGAAAAGCCCGATGCTTCTGAGACACTTCGCCATCTGCGACAAACATTGCTGCGGTAATCGTAAAAGTATCCAACACCAACTCATTTGGGAGTGATTCACAAGCCGTATTAAATAATCCTCCTAAACCGTCTTTGGCAAGAATACCCGCGAGTTTTTGAAGAGTTGCTGACATATCATCCTCCGAGTATTCAGCAAATATTTCTGAATCCCAAATTCTGCTTATCAAGATATCAGCACTCACATCAGGGTAATTTGCCTCCGCTGCGACAAGTGCTACCGCCGCGACGGATTCCTCTACACGCAACTGCATTGATGATTTATCTTTGGACTTGAATATTTGAGTAAAATTGCTCACAGGTTTTGCTCCATTACAGTATTTGGGAAAAAAAAGTTTATAACTCAATACGGTTCACTTAAGACAGATCCCCCCTAGCCCCCCTTAAGAAGGGGGGGACAAGAATGCCCTCAAAGTCAACCCCTACTCCCCTTCTTAAGGGGGATTTAGGGGGATCTCCGGGGCATAAATATGTTAAGTGAACCGTATTGGCTTATAACTTATATCATGTCCGGTTGATTAGCATAAAGGTTAGCTCGTGCGGAGTAAAGTCCGCACTACTAACCAATCTTATTGTTAAAATTAGATGCGCGCCAGTTTATTACCAAGGACTGCCAATTATTGTAAATCCTGCCCAAAATTTTGGGTGAGATAAATCTGAATTTGCTACTTGTTCGACTTTGGTAAGATCGATCGCCCTTTGAGTTCCCACCAACTTACCATCTTTAAATACTACCTGTTTGCGAATCATCGCCAGTTGAGCTTGTCTCAGGGCTTCAGCTTTAATCGGAGCCGATCGCAAATTAGCATAAAACTCCGTCATCAGCGCCAAAGTCGTAACATCCTTAACCTTCCACAAACTGGCCAAAGCTGATTTTACACCGCTGCCGACTGCCAGCCCAGCAAAACCCATTTCCGCTGTCGGATCGCCGATCGCAGTTTCGCACGCACTCAGCACCAATAACTGTACTTGTCGGGGATAGTACCACTTAGCCAACCGAAATTCATCCAGCGGCAAAGAGCGCTTCCAAAAATCAATTTCAGCTTCGCTGCGCCCGTATTGATTTTGCGGAAAACTCGCGTGAGTAGCCAAGTGAATAATATCAAAAGATTCTTGCTGGCGCTGTTTTATGAGATTTTCTACAGTAAAATCTTGATTGAGAAAAAAGCGGCCAGGCCACAAGGGCAATTCCGCAGGATTTTGCCCCTTACCGATTGTACCGGCGATCGCAGCTAATTCGATCGGCACTGCAGGCAAAGCAAGTTTATCGATAAATACCGAAGCACCCATTGCCAAAACTTTCGCGTTTTTCAAACTTTGATAACTCGTGCTAGTCAAGCTAACACTGGGAATTGAGCCGAGGCTGTACTTTTCTACTAAAAATTGCTGGCCGTCGTGCAAAGCAGCTAGCGGCAACTGGCGCAAACCCGCATCGAAAGAAAACACTAACGTATCGACATTTAACGCTTCTATATCTGAACTAATCGGCGCAATTAACCACTGGTAAAGTTTCTGAGCAATTGGCAAATATCTTGTATCTGCTGCATCATTTGGCTTAGCCAAAAAGTGGTGAAACTCTTTCACTGTTTTTAGCAAAGTTTCGCTGTTGACAGGAATTTTTTTGATAATCGGAGGGCCGTCGGGAACTACTAATACTAGCCACAATGCTTCAAAACGGACTAGCGCGTAAACAATAACCGCTTGCTTCCCGGTTTCCTCTTTGATTGTTTTGAGAGTTTCTTTCAGATATTCAATAGTTACTTGTTGGTCGGTCAAATCTTCGCCATAATAATTTTCATAATCTTGTTCAAACAGTTTATCAATTAGACCAACAGCATCATTACCATTACCTTGGTCTAATGTTTGTTCGACGCTCAACCTGCTAATTTCTAAGGGAAAAAGATTAGGGATGGCTGCGGGTGCGGTTGTTGGTGCGGGTGCGGGAGTTGGTGCGGGAGTTGGTGCGGGCGCGGGAGTTGGCACGGGTGCGGGTGCGGGAGTTGGTGCTGGAGTTGGTGCGGGGGCGGGAGTTGGCGCCGGTGCTGGAGTTGGTGCGGGAGTTGGCGAAAAAGTGATTTGGGGAATGTTGGCCAACCAATCAGGCTCTATTTGAGCAACTGGCGGCTCAATAGGCGCAGGATCGGGAGTTGAGACTATCCATCCGTCCGGTTGTTCTGTAGCAGAAGAACCAAGTTCTGGCGGATTTTCTGGCGGCTTTTCCGAAGGCGGTATAAAAGTAAGATTGGGTGCTTTCTCAAGGGGCGGTGGTGTGAGCGAAAAGTTGTTCTTTGAATCGGAAAATGCCCATTCAAAAGTGTTGCCTCCGGTTTCAGGATTTGGGGTGATGGTGGTTTTTGCTGCTAATAAATCGCCAATTAACAAGCCTAATTGCTGTTGCGGAGTTTGGCTTTGAGTGGGTGCGAGAATCGGTGCGGGAATCGGTGCGGGAACGGGTGAAACAGAAGGTGCAGGTACGGGTTGAATTTGTCCTACAGGCGGGTTGTAAGGGGCTTGAAGGGTTGCGGAGGCTGGATTTTGCCCGATCGCACTTGGAGAAGCGATCGCACTTGGAGGAGCGATCGCACTTGGAGGAGCGACGGGGGCGGTGAGTTGGGCGATCGAGGGAATTGTCGGCGTGACGGATATTCGGGCGGCTGCGCCCGGTGTGGTTGGTGTAGAAGGCTGGGTGGGAAGCCTGCGGGGCGGCAGTGTAAAGAAATTGGTGTTTAGCAATTCTTCGAGTTCGGGAAAATTCTCGAAGACGGGCGCGGGTGCGGGTGTTGGTGAGGGAGTGGAAGATGGAGTTTGGTCGATCGGGCGATCGGGTATTGGGGATGCAGTCGCCGTCGGTGACGCCGTTTCAGTTGCCGGTGACGGCGAGGGAACAGCCGTCGGTGCGGTTCTTGTAGCTAGGGTTATGGGCGAGGGAACAGCCCTCGGTGCGGGTGTGGCGGCGGCTGTTGGAGATGGAGTCGCCGTCGGCGCGGGTGTGGCGGCGGCTGTTGGAGATGGAGTCGCCGTCGGTGCGGGTGTGGTGGCGGGTGTGGCGGCGGCTGTTGGAGATGGAGTCGCCGTCGGTGCGGGTGTGGTGGCGGGTGTGGCTGCGGCTGTTGGAGATGGAGTCGCCGTCGGCGCGGGTGTGGCGGCGGGTGTGGCGGCGACTGTTGGAGATGGAGTCGCCGTCGGCGCGGGTGTTGGTACGGGCGTAATGGGTGAGGGAACCGAGTTAATTTGAATGCGCTCGCGATTGGATGCGAGACTGGGGTCTTGTCTGTGAGTGTAGGTATAACCGATCTCAGGCAAAATCGTTTGTATGGGATTGCTATTTCCTCTAGTAAGTGCGCCAGCAGTTCCATTTTTGTCGGAATTGCCGACAATAAAAGGCGTGATTCCCGCGCCCCCGTGGTTGATAATTATGAAGCCGCCGCGATCGTCTCCTGGACTGGCGGCCGTAGAGATGCTAGCATTGATGCTGTTTCTGTCTGAGAACGAATTGGGCGATCGAAAAAACCTTTGAGTCAAAATCAAAACATCTCCGCCCCTACCGCTTTCCATACTTTCAGCGTTAATTAAACTCAGAACAATGTCGCCCGCACTGCTGCGGTTAATCGCGCTGACATTGCCAGCATTTCCCTTAGCCGAAGAGTCAACTTCTCCAGCATTAATATTACCATTGGCATCGAGAAATATATTGCCGCCATTACCAGCGGCCGAAGTGTTGATATTGCCTGCTGTGATATTAGTTCCCGCATTCAAATCAATATTGCTACCATTATTTTGGGAAGTCGAGTCAAGATTTCCTGTTTTAATTTCTCCCTGTTCGCTATACAAAGAAATCCCGGCTTCCGAGGTGATGTTTTGAGCGGTAATGTTATTAGTTGCAGCAATATTTATCGCCGCCGTATTTTCGGGAATATCATCTTGAATATTGACGCTGTTGAGAGGAGTCAGGCTGCCGATCGCACCGCCAAACTGAACAACTCCCGCATTTGGCTTGACCGCGAGATTGTACGGCCCGTCAATTGTAGAATTAAAAGTAATGTCGCCCATCTCCAGAATGTTAACAGAGAGGTTCTCAGACAATGTTACCGGAGCAGCAAATGTAATATTGTTGCGGTTAGTTTCGATAATTCCGCCCGCAGTAATACTATTTGCCTGAATATCTATATTGCCGCCATTCACAGTGGTGCTGGGAGCAAAAGTGCGGGAATTAATACTAGATGTCGCCACATTTTCTTTAGCATTTATGACAACATTTCCGCCTTTGCCATTGGCCGCGGCAGTAATCAGCGGGCCAGCAGTTGTGTCAATATTACCGCCGCTTTGAATGCGAAGATTGCCGCTATTGGCGCTGAATCCGGTTAATAATAAAGCGCTACCAATTCCGGCCGTACTGATGTTAGTTCCAGCTTCTAGGGAAATATTGCCGCCGCTGTTGCCGCCGATTGCGTTGAGAAGTCCGGCCGTAGTATCGATCGCCCCGCCACTTTTAAACGTGATTGAGCCGCCGTCTTGATTGCCGATCGCGCGGATGTCGCTGGTAGTAATATTTCCCCCAGCATTTAAATTAACAGTGCCGCCTGTGTTAGTTTTTTTATCGGCAGATAAACCGTCATAACTTGTCAGTAGCTGACCTGTTGTAATGCTGCCATTGCTATTAGTAAAATTGAGATTTCCGCCCCGAATTCCTGATACTAATACATTGCCTGTATTAATGTCACCGCTAGTGGTAGATAAAGTAATGTTGCTGCCATTCCCCTTAACGGAATTACCTGCGATTGCAGTTCCTTCTGTCGGCGTTTTGATGCCGGTGCTGGCTTGAATGGTAATATTGCCAGCAGCGCGATCGCCCGTGGTGTCGATCGCCCCGGTATCTATGGAACCGGCGGTGCTCGTAAGGGCGATCGGGCCGCCGTCTTGATTTGCCATTACGCTGAGATTGCCCGTCGTAATATTGCGATCGGCTTTTAAAGTAATTGATCCACCATTTTCTGGGTTAAAAATAGTAGCATTTCCTGACTCCTGAGAGCTAGTTGTATTTAATTTTCCAGTAGTGATACTGCCATTCGTGCTAGTAAAATTAATGCTACCACCTCGCAATATCCCGTAGTTTAATACGTTACCTGTTCTAATATTCCCACTGGTAGAGATGGTAACATTGCCACCCTTACCGCCATCTGAAGAATTATTTATATCGCCAAGCTGAATATTGCCATTGATGCTCGTAATATTGATATTTGCACCATCTAATGTAGATTCACCTAGGCTCTCTGCACCTATATAAGCTACGTTAATGTTACGATTTGCCTGTAACGTTACAGAACCAGGACTGCTGGACAAAGCGCTATTTCCAGTGGTTATATGTACGCCGCTGGGAGGAAAAATAATAGATCCTTGTTCGCTGATGATGGTAACATTACCACTACTGCCAGTAGGTATTACGTCAGGAACTCCTCCTGCAAAACTCTCTATGCAAAAACTAGGGGAATCACAGTCTAAAGTAATATCGTTTTTTGCTTTGAGACTAATATCACCCGATCCACGGGTTCCGAAAGAATGTATATCGGCAGTAGTAATGCTGCCACCTGCATTCACATTAATATCACCGCCACTGCCATTGGTATTTGTATTTATAGTAGTAATTCTACCTGTAGAAATGTTGCCCCCAGCAGTCAAAGATATATAACCAGCATTACCCCCAAAAGCGTCTGCCACAATCAGGCCCGTTTGAATGTTGCCTGCGGCTTGCATAATTACAGGGCCTACGTTATTAGAATTACTTGCATAAGTATCAATCTTTCCAACTACTTGAATGTTGCCACCCGATCGCAAAATCACCGATCGCGAATTGCCCAAAATAAATTCATCTGTACCCGTAGTAGCGCCAGCATAAGTTGCATCGACACTCGTAATATTGATATCTCCATTAAAAGTAATATTTCCAGTACCCGAAGTCGTATCTACCTTGAGGGATGCACCACTGTAACCCCCTGAAGTATAATCACCAGGCTGTGTAAAAATCGGATCGTACAAACTGGTAAAATTAGCAGGTTGACCCGACAAATCGAGAATTGACATATTACTGCCACTGCGAAAATGAGAATCTGTAGATATGATGCCATCACTCGCCAAAGTCAAATTTCCACCGCTAATAAACGGCGTTTCCGAAAGATGATTCAGCGCCAAAATATCAATACTTCTATTACCTTGAATATAAAGATTGCCGCCAGCATTCGCCACAAACGGATTCGCCACACTGTCGCGCACCCGCACTGTATCGTCAGCCAGCAAACTCAAATCACCAGTTGTACGCAACAGACTTTCAACTAACGTCAAATTGCCATTAGCTGACAGAGTTGCATTCTGGGCAGTTACTTCTTTAGCAACAACATCCCCATTCTCTACCTGCACGCCACCAGTTAATTCTACTTGCCCTTGAGCATTCACTATCACCCCCGTTGCACTTCCCGCACCACCAGTCAACAACTGCGGCAAAGATGCAACTGGTAACACCCAACTTTGCGGCAAACTACCAGCCACAGATTGCGGTTGAATCTCCAAACTCAATAAATTTCCCGGCTGACTAATTCTAACTAAACTTTGACCCGGAACCGCCGCCACCATAATATTTCCTCCAGGTGCAGCAAGTTGTCCCGCACTCAAAACCGTGCCGCCCAACAAACTAATATTTTGTCCCTGATTCACCGCCAAATTACCAAGATTAATAATTCCTCCCGGCTGTAGATTTGTAAAAGCAAAAGTATTCGGATTTTCGACTAAATCTGTATAATTATTCGTACCAACCGCACTAAACCAATTATTGCCCAAACCGATTCCTGTTGCAGTAGTCGCCGTGAAAGAACCGGGAATATTCAAACTAGAATTTGCACCAAAAACAATCCCCGCCGGATTCATTAAAAATAAATTAACATTGCCGCCCGTAACTTGAATTATGCCGTTAATCAGCGAAGCATCACCGCCGACAACTCGCCCTAAAATATTGCGGATATTGGGATTTGAGATAAAATTTGCAGTTTGTCCTTGAGTTAAACCAAATTGTTGGAAACTGTGAAACAAATTAGTGCCATCGCCGGATTGTTGGCCGCCTTGGATGTTGAATTGATTGCCATTCGGTGTGATTTTAGTATTTGTGCCGTCAGCAGCGGGAGTAATTTGGGCCGTGGCTGTTTGGGATGGGGTGAAAAGTCCGATTTCCCCAGTTACTAAGC
Organism: Microcoleus sp. B4-D4; assembly: GCF_036705185.1. Taxonomy (NCBI): domain Bacteria; kingdom Bacillati; phylum Cyanobacteriota; class Cyanophyceae; order Oscillatoriales; family Microcoleaceae; genus Microcoleus; species Microcoleus sp. B4-D4. The sequence goes on from NZ_JAUBTX010000011.1 coordinate 109,290, forward strand.
TGGTAAAAGAGAGGAATGTTAAGATAAATATATTTTTTGTATTGGCTAATTTCATGATTTTTATTATTAAATTAGATTGCGATAATAAATTTCTCAATAATACATAATATCACAATCTTGTAGGGGTTCCCCTCCCCCAAATATTTGACACCCAACGACGAATCGTATAAACCCGCCCCACCACAAGATTAATTCAAATATACCAATCCCGTAGATACTGTTGACTGTTGACTGTTAACTGTTAACTGTTAACTGTTAACATCATGTATGAGTGCAAGCGGAATTGGTACGATCTGTGCTTGTTGTTTGAGGTACTCCAAATGTTATTGAGTAAGTCCAGCCACAGTCGCTGTGGCTGTTTCTCAACGGTTTTGTTCTGCTGTCATCATTTTTTGTAAGGAATCGAGTCGCTGCAATAGGGCTTGTAATATCGTTTCCCATAGCATCGGAATTATATATTTTAATCATTGATAGTGCGAGCGTCCCCGAAGAGCGAAGTCGATCGCTCTTCGGGGACGCTCGCACTATAATTTCTAGCGAAACTTGTACCAAGCTATGAAACTTTTCTGGTTTCTTTAGATTTGCGTTGCTAGCGATGCGATCGCCTGTTTCTTTTAATATACAAGGGGTGGGTTCACCAAAATCTCTGACACCAAACCACAAACTATCTAAACCCGCCGTTCCCCACCCAAATATTACGTCAGGATTTAGGTCATTTCGCGGTATTGGGGCGGGTTTACAGAATTTTGGGTTTGTTGCCTCAAAATGTTGATTAACCCGCCCCTATCGGCTCTATCAATCCACTAAGGTAAATCCGTCTCACCCATCAAATAAAGGTCGCACTCGCGGGCCACGCCGCGCCCTTCATTAATCGCCCAAACAATCAAACTTTGTCCCCGGCGACAGTCACCAGCCGCGAAAACTCCCGGAATGCTGGTGGTATATTTTTCGTGCTCGGCTTTTATATTGCTGCGCGCGTCGCGTTCCAATCCCAAGTCATCCAGCAAGGGCTGTTCCGGGCCCAGGAAGCCCATCGCCAGCAACACAAGCTGCGCCGGCAACACTTTCTCGGTGCCCGCGATTTGCTTCGGAATGAACTGTCCTTTTTCGTTTTTCGCCCACTCCACCTCAACGGTGTGCACGGCTTTGACGTTGCCGTTTTCGTCGCCCTCGAACCTTGTCGCCGTGGTGAGATAGCCGCGGGGGTCATCGCCGAATTTGGCTGCGGCTTCTTCTTGGCCGTAATCCAAGCGGTAGACTTTCGGCCATTCGGGCCAGGGATTGTTGGCGGCCCGTTCCGTGGGCGGTTTGGGGAGGATTTCTAGCTGTACCAAGCTTTTGCAGCCGTGGCGGATGGAGGTGCCCACGCAGTCGGTGCCTGTGTCGCCACCGCCGATAATCACGATATCTTTGCCTTCGGCGGAGATGAAGTTGTCGTTGGTGCTCTTGTCTAAAACTGCTTTGGTGTTCGCTGTCAAAAAGTCCATCGCGAAATGGATGCCTTTTAATTCCCGGCCTTCGATTCCTAAGTCGCGGGGTTTTGTCGCGCCGGTACAGAGGACAACTGAGTCGTATTCTTTTAGCAGTTGTTCGGCTGGTAAGTCTTTCCCAACTTCGGTGTTGCAAACGAATGTCACGCCTTCGTCTTCGAGGACTTTGAGGCGGCGCATCACGACTTGTTCTTTGTCTAGCTTCATGTTGGGGATGCCGTACATTAGCAGGCCTCCCGGTCGATCGGCTCTTTCGTATACAGTTACCAAATGACCTGCTTTGTTCAGTTGCGCTGCAGCCGACAAACCGGCGGGCCCGGAACCGATGACGGCGATTTTTTTGCCGGTGCGTTTGGCGGGTGGTTCGGCGGTAATCCAGCCTTCATCCCAGCCTTTGTCGATAATTGCGACTTCGATGTTTTTGATTGTCACCGGCGGGTTGTTGATGCCGAGCACGCAAGCGCCTTCGCAGGGGGCGGGACAGACTCTGCCGGTGAATTCGGGGAAGTTGTTGGTTTTGTGGAGTCTGTCAAGGGCTTCTTTCCAGAGTCCGCGATATACTAGGTCGTTCCATTCGGGGATGAGGTTGTTGATCGGGCAGCCGCTGGCCATGCCGCTAATCAGGGAACCCGTGTGGCAAAATGGAATGCCGCAGTCCATGCAGCGCGCGCCTTGGCTGCGGAGTTTGTCTTCCTCCATCGGTAGGTGAAATTCGTCCCAGTTGTGGACTCTCTCGACTGGTGAGAGTTCGGAGGGCAATTCGCGCAAGAATTCGATAAAGCCTGTTGGTTTTCCCATAGTGGTGTTTTGGTTAGAACTTATTCTTGGTAGTTTCTCAAAGGTGAAGCTGGCGGGCTTCTGAATTAACTATTGTGATCTAAATTGTGTGCGATCGCAGCTCAGATTGAGCAATTCCTACCTGAAATTTTCAATATCGCCGGGAGTCGGGGAATTGTCGGCAGCCGTCAAATTATCGATCGACAGCAAAGAAACCCGGTTTTTGAGCGGGATTAAAGATTTTAAAGGTTTTGATCCAGTATTTTCGTCCATCAAGCCCGGTTTTTGCGTATTTTCAGCATTGCTGATTATCGGGCGATCGCCCACGGGCGATCGTCCCACCTCTCGAAACCCTCGCGGGTTAACTCTTCCGACTCTTAGCCTCAACTTTCAAGCGCCGTCCCCATCAGGAGGGCTGGAAATACAATACAAAAAGTTACAGACCTTGCAAAATATTATTTTCAGGATATACTACTGTAAATCTGTCGAGTAAGTGGGGTTTGGCTTGTCAACTCCTAAAATAAGTAAATAAACTCATGAGCATTAAAGTTCAGAACGTATCGAAACACTTCGGCTCCTTTCACGCCATTGACAACGTGAATTTGGAAATTAAAAGTGGCTCTTTAGTCGCGCTGTTGGGGCCTTCCGGTTCCGGGAAATCGACTCTGCTGAGGATGATTGCGGGACTCGAACCGCCTGACACGGGTCATATTTACCTGATCGGCGAGGATGCTACCCAGCAGTCGGTGCAGGAACGGCATATTGGTTTTGTGTTTCAGCACTACGCTTTGTTCAAACACATGACTATTAAGAAAAATATTGCTTTTGCGATGGAAATTCGCAAAGTTGCTAAAAACTCAATTAGCAGGCGGGTTGATGAACTTTTGGATTTAGTGCAGTTGACAGGTTTGGGCGATCGCTATCCTTCGCAACTTTCCGGCGGCCAGCGGCAGCGCGTGGCTTTGGCGAGAGCTTTAGCAGTTCAACCAAAAGTGCTGCTGTTAGACGAACCTTTTGGAGCATTAGATGCTAAAGTCCGCAAAGAATTGCGATCGTGGCTGCACAACCTTCATAAAGAAGTTAACATCACCACAGTTTTTGTCACCCACGACCAAGAAGAAGCTATGGAAGTAGCCGATGAAATTGTGGTGATGAACAAAGGTAGAGTCGAACAAGTTGGCACTCCTGCTGAAATTTACGACAAACCCGCAACAGCTTTTGTGATGAGTTTTATTGGGCCTGTAAATGTGCTGCCAAATACTGCGGGTTTGTTCGCCAGCAACGGCACAACGGCTCACAATAATGGAGCCGCCCATTCTGATTTAGTGTTTTTGCGCCCCCACGATGTGGAAATTCAAACTAATCCACAGTCTGGTTTTGCCTTAGCAAAAGTCAGCCGCATCATTCATTTAGGACGGGAGATTCAAACCGAATTAGTGTTAGAATCGGATCAGGTAGTAACAGCTTACGTAAGTCGCGAGCGCTTCGATCATCTACAGTTAAAGCGAGAGCAACAGGTTTATGTCAAGCCCAAACACGCGATGACTTTTCCAGCTTATTCAATTTAAAATCAGCGGCTGGATCTTGCTCAAAATACTATCGGGGAGCTTTTACAAAACACTGCTGCCACATCGTTACCAGGCTTGTGTCTGGTAATGCTGTCTCGTGGCTCTAAATCGGAGGCAGAGCCGACTTCTTTTTTCTCTTACCGCATCAACCTGTAAATCTAACTCTTGTTTGAGAACTTCCTTATACAAAAATAAAATACCACTTAAAGCCTGATTTTGAGTTGAAGCAGCGACATTTTATTGTACGACTAAATAAATTAAAAATTCTTCAATTTTTTTGCCACCCATTTCTCTAGGATGTCGTTTATTATGGAATAAAATATAGCATTTAATCCAATTAATGTAGCTTTTTTCGTTTGGTAAGAGTAATGCTTCAGACGAATGACATCACTTACTTGTTCAAGGAGTTTTTTGGGACGTTGTTTCATAAGATGAGATCCAGAATGTTTCTTGATAGTATGACTATCTGGTATGTTATCCCGAAAGTTTCTGGTTGTTATCGGAGAATATACGGAATGTTTCTAGCTATCATCCTCCATGGGGTGATTATCCCGAAAGTTTCGGCTTTTTGTTCCATTGGGGTTGACTAGACGGAAAGTTTCGGTATAATAAATACTTAGCTGGCTGCGTTTCAGGATAGTTACTTATTTGAATTTGGTAGGCAAAGCTTTCACAGGCGTTAACCTGGATAGTTCAATTAAACTACTTGTGCTATAACGTAGAAAATTATTGGAAAATAAAACGACAGCTTTTGTAGTGCGAAGAGGTTTTTGGAGCATGCGCTGTATTTTTTGCAAAAGCGACTCAAGCAAATCCAAGAGTGTCGAGCATATTATTCCTGAATCCCTCGGTAACACCACGAAAGTGCTTCCAAAAGGAATTGTCTGCGATAAATGTAACAACTACTTCGCACGTAAAGTGGAGCAACCTTTTCTTGAAGCTCCAGCGTTGAAGTCTCTCCGTTTTCACCAAGCTATTCCTAATAAAAGGCAGAGAGTACCGCCCTTGACAGGGATCTTTTCATCCGAATTTCCGGTGACTTCATATCGCTATTTAGAAGGGGCGTTTGCAGGATTAGTAGATATGCCGCCGGAAGCTATCAAAGTCCTTTTTGAAAGAAAGGGTGGGGAAATAATCTTTTCGGGGCATGATGAGCCTCCACCAGACAGAATCGTCTCAAGGTTTTTGGCTAAAGTAGCTCTCGAATTGATGGCTTTACGTATCTTAGAAGCCTGCAAAGAGATTGACGACTTAAATGCTTCTGACGGAATCGACTACTTAGTCAATGAAGCACAGCTAGATCTTCTTAGGAACCACGCTCGTCGAGGAGATACACCTGATTGGCCATACAATTCACGTCGTATTTATAAGCCTAATGAGAAATGGATCGATGAATTTGGCTCGGATGTCCAAATCGTTCATGAGTCTGATATTCTTCAGACAAGTTGGGGCGAATGGTTTTGCGTTTTGGCTATTTTCGGTTTAGAGCTTGTAATCAACTGCGGTGGTCCTGAGATTCAGGGCTATCACCGTTGGTTATCAGAAAATAATGGTGATAGCCCTTTATACTCTGGAAAAAATAAGATGTCGTCTAAGCTGAGACGAATGCCCAGCTAACACTTCACGGCAGATATTGTAGGGTGCGTTACACTCCGTTAACGCACCATCAAATATACACAAATGTAACGCACCATCTTTATGTTAATTTAAGGTGTGTTACGCTGTCGCTAACAGACCCTACGACTGCTAATCATCCCAAGATCCTTGAGGTTTTTCCTTTCTGCCATCGCTTCCCCAATCAGGCGGATAAATTCCCTGAGCAATAAACCGATGAACACTAGAATACTCCCAATCTTGGGGATTTTCACACAATCCATGTCGAACCGGATTATCATGAATATAATCACAATGGAGCGCAAAATCCCGTTCATCCCGAATTAAATGCTCCCAAAACCGACGTTGCCAAAGATTACTTTCCCCTCGCTTTTGTCGTGATTGATAAACGGCTCGATTAACCCCTAATGCTTGTCCATAATGTTTGGTAACATAAGTTTTAATTAAGCGCAATCTCACCGACAAATCCTTATCATCAGGAGATAAAGTCCACAAACAATGGAAATGATCTGGTAATAAAACAAAAGCATCAATACAAAAAGGATATTTTTCCTTTACTTTTTCTATCGCTTCTCGGAGAGCTTTTCTCCCTATGTCACTACAAAGCCAAGAATCTCTTTGATAAGTGACTTGTGTGATGAAAGATGTACCTCCAGAAACATTAGGTCTTCGATAATTAGGCATAGGGAGCTAGTCAGGGTGAAATTAAATTATTCTTAAATTATTTATTGTATTGTCATATTGGTTGGTGCGTTACGGTGTCGCTAACACACCCTACAGTGCGATCGCTGCTGTCCTCGATGAAAATAGGAGCAGATCGCATTGTTCAAATAGTCCAATCTTTGCGGAACTTTTCTCGCTTAGATGAAAGCGAAATGAAACCTGTCAACATCCATGAAGGTATTGACAGCACTCTGCTAATTCTGCAAAGTCGCCTGAAAGCTACAGGCGATCGCCCGTCGATCGAGATTGTTAAAAACTACAGCAATTTACCTTTAGTAGAGTGCTATGCCGGACAATTAAATCAGGTGTTTATGAATATTCTGGCTAATGCGATCGACGCCCTTGAGAGTTACAACCTCGATCGCGGGCCTGCAGCAGCGAAAGCCAATCCGATCGCGATCGCCATCACCACAGAATATTCAAGTCCCGATCGCATAATTGTGCGAATCTCTGACAACGGCCCCGGCATGGCAGAAAATGTCAAAAAACGGCTGTTTGACCCGTTCTTTACGACGAAACCGGTCGGAAAAGGGACAGGATTGGGACTGTCAATCAGCTATAAAATTGTCGTAGAAAAGCACAAGGGTGTGCTGCGCTGCGATTCGACACCGGGATTGGGCACGGAATTCTCGATCGAGATTCCGCTGCGGCAAGAAGTCAGACAAGCAGTACCATTTGTTTCGCGGAAAATATCGGAGGCAGCTTAGAAAAGGCTGGGGGAAATTTTTTTTTCCATTAACTACTGTAATTAGGTCGGATTACAGTATTATATGTAATAATGCCACAATCAAGACTGCTTTAGGCAGCTTAAACCGTCGGCACTGCCAATAATGTATAACCAAAACACGGTGAGACTAAATATGTTCACTGACTTGCAAATTATCTACGAACGTGACCCAGCGGCCCGCAACTGGCTGGAAGTATTATTTTGCTATCCCGGACTCCAAGCACTTTTTTTGCACCGGACAGCACACTGGCTTTATTCCGCTGGCCTGCCGTTTGTACCGCGCTTGATTTCCCAACTCAGCCGCTTTTTAACAGGTATTGAGATCCACCCAGGAGCAAAAATTGGTAGGGGCGTGTTTATCGACCACGGTATGGGGGTGGTAATTGGCGAAACTGCGATCGTTGGAGATTATGCTGTAATTTATCAAGGAGTAACCCTTGGCGGCACGGGTAAAGATATAGGAAAACGGCATCCGACGCTGGGAGAAAATGTAGTGGTGGGAGCCGGTGCTAAAGTTTTAGGCAATATCCAAATTGGCAATAATGTTCGGATTGGTGCGGGTTCGGTAGTGCTGCGGGAAGTCCCTAGCGATTGCACAGTTGTGGGAATTCCCGGCCGCATCATTCCTCGCAAAAAGCAGGTGGAAGATGCTCAAAATTCTCAATACCTACCGGATTTGGAAGCTCAAGCGATTCGAGCTTTGTTCGATCGAATTAAGGATTTAGAAGACCAGGTTAATTTTTTCAATTCTCAACTATCTCCGCTGAGACCAACTGAATCAGAGCAAAAAGAGGCAGAAAAACATGAATTATTCATGTATTCTAATTTATTCATTACAGATTTTTTAGACGGTGCAGGAATCTAGGAAAGCTTGAATTTCTATAGATTTATGCGACCAACACTATCCTGCAGCATTGTACGAACTAACTTTAATTCCTTCAGTAACTGGCTATGACTATTGCTTCTCTTTCCACTAAAACTTTTGATGAAACGAGCAGACATATATTTTCTCGCCGATCGCACTTGCCGAACAGAAGCAATGCTTTGTGGCAAATTGAGACTGGAATAGTGCGAACTGTAACGTGGCTGGAAGATGGCACAATTATCACCTTGGGATTGTGGGGACCTGGTGATACGATCGGCAAACCAATATCAAAATGCGATCCTTTTCAAATTGAATGCCTCACTAAAGTCGAGGCAGTTCTATTATCTGTCGAGCGCTGGCTAAATAGAGATATTTTGCTCAATCACATTCAGCAAGCTGAAGATTTTATGATAATGCGAGGTTACAAAAGGGTTGACTTTATGCTCTATAAACTATTAACTTGGCTGGCTAAGAGATTTGGTTCTGAGGTAGATCGAGGACATCAGATCGATATGATTTTAACGCATCAGGACATTGCAGAAATCATCGGTACAAGTCGCGTAACTGTCACTCGCACCCTCGGTATTTTTCAACAGCAAGGTTTGATTGAGCGTCTGCCGCTCCACCGGATTATTCTGCAACCTTCAGAGGTGTGGCACTACGAAATATAATTTGCGTTTATTAAATTTTCTCATCCACTGGTCAATAAGTTCAAAAGCAAGGGTGACGATCGCACTTGCGTTTTTCTTGCTATTGATTTCTTTCTCCTCACTGCCAACAGATGCGATATCTCGCACCTGTTGGCTGCCCTTAAGTAGGTGAGTATGAACTCATATGTTGCACCATTCTCAATTAGCCTTTTATGAACAGGCAAGATGCCTGTTCCACAAGAAAATCTATTCTTTGTGGAACAGGCAAGATGCCTGTTCCTGACAATGGTGCAATATCTCAGTATGAATCAACTTAACGATGAGACAGGATATATCCGCCTACCTACTTAGCAGTTACTTTAAGGGGGCGGTATTGCCTCTAAAATACTCGCTCCCTCCAACATTTGAGACTTTCGGGATCTAGCCACTTCTGGGTGTTCCCAAGACTGTGCAAAGGGCGGAACCAAAAACGGACAAGCTTTCCACCCACCCTGTACCGCCACGCCGAGCATCTGGCAGGTTCCGCCCCTGTGTCCGTGCTGCTCGTAATACCGACAGTGCCGACAGCTTAAATTCCCTACATTTACGTTGCTCAAGAGATTTCTCCAACCATTTTTGTAATAAAAATATAATAACACCTGTACATCTACCGGAATTATGTACTATAATATATTTTACAATTTAAACTCGATCGCCAATGGGGAATCTGGAACTATCTTCTAGAGTAGAATATGCTCTGTTAGCGCTCTTGGAACTGGCGAGTCAGCACCCGAAGGATTCGCCCCTAACAGTGAACGAACTTACTGCTTCTCAAGAAATACCGGAACGCTATCTAGACCAAATTCTTGCCGTGCTGCGGCGTGCGAGTATCGTCCAGAGTCTGCGGGGCGCTAAAGGCGGTTATTTGCTGGCGAAAGAGCCTTGGCAGATTACTTTGCTAGAGGTGTTTTCGACTCTCGAAGGCGACGGCAACGGCCAGACTCAAAAAGTTTCGGAATCTCTAACAATAGAAAAAACTGCGGTGCTAGAAATCTGGCAGGAAGCTCAAAAGGCATCTTGGGATGTTTTGGGCAAATACACATTACAAGATTTGTGCGAACAGCGGGATGTTCGCAAACAAGCACATCCCATGTACTACATTTAACTGGAGAGAAATTAAGCCATGAAAATTGCTAAGGATGTTACAGGAATAATTGGCAGAACTCCTTTAGTTCAGCTCAATAAAATTCCCCAAGCCGAAGGAGTAGTTGCTCAAATTGTGGCAAAATTGGAAGGGATGAATCCGGCTGCTTCGGTGAAAGATCGGATTGCGGCGAGCATGATTCATGCGGCAGAAGATGCGGGGTTAATTCAACCGGGGAAAACTATTTTAGTAGAACCGACTTCAGGAAATACTGGAATTGCTTTGGCAATGATTGCGGCGGCGAAAGGCTACAGTCTGATTTTAACGATGCCGGATACGATGAGTTTAGAGCGCCGATCGATGTTAAAAGCTTACGGAGCTCAGTTGGAATTAACTCCGGGACATGAAGGGATGTTAAGCGCGATCGCCCGTGCTGAAGAAATTGCAGAAGAAACCCCCAATGCTTTCCTGCTGCAACAGTTTCGCAATCCCGCTAATCCGAAAATTCACCGGGAAACCACGGCCGAGGAAATTTGGGAAGATACAGACGGTAAAGTAGATTTTTTTGTGGCTGGAGTTGGCACCGGCGGTACGATGACTGGAGTTGCTGAGGTAATTAAACAGCGGAAACCGAGTTTTAGGGCGATCGCAGTTGAACCCGCCAGCAGCCCCGTGCTTTCTGGAGGCAAATCTGGTGCTCACAAAATTCAAGGGATTGGTGCAGGATTCATCCCGGAAGTGTTGAAACCAGAGTTAATTGATGAAGTAATTGCAGTTAGCGACGAAGATGCGATCGCCTACAGCCGCCGGCTAGCCAGAGAAGAAGGATTGTTGTCAGGAATCTCAGCAGGTGCGGCTTTGTTTGCCGCAATTCAAGTCGGGAAGCGGCCCGAAAATGCTGGAAAATTGATAATTTTTGTGCAGCCTTCCTATGGCGAACGCTATCTCAGTACAGTCTTGTTCAAAGACTTAGAACTTCCGACCGTCAGCCAACTTGAAGCATTAATTAGCCATTAAGTAAATCAACCTAATTCAACGTAAAACATCTCGATGCAGGAGGACACGGCAGTGCCGTGTCCCTACCCAGATTAATTGTTGGGACACGGCACTACCGTGTCCTGATTGTGGGTAACATTAAGATCAAATCTGTTAGCATCGGAATAGTAAATTCACTGTTAACTGTTAACTGTTAACATCATGTATGAGTGCAACCGGAATTGATATAACTCCGATGCTACCGGATTTGAGATAAAATCCAAAATCGATTGAATTTTCACACTTGATACAACTTCCAACTCGCCATCGCCAACATTCCGTAAATCGCAAACTTAAGCGGGCGTTGAGGCATAATTTTGCAGAATTTAGCACCTACTAAAACTCCCGGTACCGAACCCAACCAAATTGGCAAAACTAAACTCCAGTTTACTGTTCCGAGGCTGAGGTGTCCCAGAGAGGTAAACATCAACAAAATTGCCGCCTGCGAAATATCTGTACCCACCAATTTTGAAGAATCCAGGCGGAAAAAAGCAATCAGCAACAGTGCAAACATCGCACCCGAAGACACGCTAGTAATTCCCACTAGACATCCTAAAATTGCTGCCGCACTCACAGTACAAATACGACCAGAATTAGTATTTAAATCCCACTCTGGCGGCTGTGGTAATTTCAAATTTGGGACAAAGATATTGAGCAGTAATTGGGTCAGCGATAAAGCTACAATTAGGGCGATGGCTACTCCGAGAAAGCGCAGCAATATGCCATCTAAGTTCTGATTTCCGCTGGATTTGATGCAGTGTAAAATTCCCACGCCGGCCAGCGAACCGGGTACGCTACCCAAAGCCAGCCACTTAACTACTTGCAAGTCGAGGGTTTTTTGCTGCCAGTGTTTGAAGCCGCCAACAACTTTCATTAATGTGGCAGCTACGACATCAGAACTAATAGCAATTGATGCTGGAACTTGGAAGACAAAAATTAACATTGGGGTGATAAGCGACGCTCCGCCAACTCCGGTCAAACCAACGATAATGCCCACGAAAAAACTGAGAAACGATAGTAATAAGTAGTTCACGGTTATGCCCAAAAACTGTGTATTTAAGCGCTGCCAACCAACAAATAGATAACTTGGGTGGCTCCTGCAACACAGCAACACAGGCAAAATAGCACTCGCATTTCAATATTTACCACTATAATTTTTGCTTTTCAACGCTTGAAATTTTCAGCGCGTTTAGCTACAAAAATCTTGACAAAAGTAAGTAAATGCAAATAAATAAAACTACAAAATTTGTACTGTAAAAGCTCCCTAAATATCTTAAATTTACCTGTGTAACTGATTGAATATTCTCGATTCATTTATAGTTTCTATTCTGCTTTCTACCTTGAAGTGACGAGCGTCACAGGTAAAACAGAGCTGAGTTTAACCGACTGCTGGCTGGAAAAAAAATCGGGAGTATCGAGAACATTAAAATGAATCAATACCACAACGACAATAGTGAAGGCGGTTGAGGAAACTAAACCCGTCAATAACTCTTTTTTGAGGTTTTTTTCCTTGGGTTTGTCTGTAAAAACATCTACAGCCCCGAATTGCATTAACAGAATTCCAGCAATATTGGAAAGCCAGTAGCCGACAATTGTGCAAGGAAACAGTAAATCTGGGGAAAGCCCACTACAGATATACCCAAAGGCGTAGGCAATTGGCAGATTGAAAAATATGTCGTTCCACCAACACAGCGGTGATAGCAAATATCCAATTCCCAGAAGTAACCCGCCTCTGATTTTTTTCAACCAGACTTCCTGAAAGCCCTTAGCTGCTGGCAACTGTTGGGTCAGTTGTCCTGCAAGCTGGTACTCTTGACTGACTTTTTTAGCGTTTTCCACGTTAATATCTCATAACTCGATCGATTTACCGTATTTTAGCAGCAAAACTGAGTTATGTCTAGTAAGTCAATCGAGTTACCGTATTTTATTGCCGATCGCCTAAATCTACTTTGTTTCCGGTACAAAAATATCTATCCGGGAGAGGTTGTTGAGAATGCTGGCTGGTGTATGTTTAGGCTGCGATCGAGAAATTGAAAGCTTCTGGCAAATGCTTGACAGTTTGCCAAAGATATGGAGTATCGATCCCCCAGTAAAATTGCAGGTAAACCAGCAAAAGCCCGATCGCGACTGTCACGCCGAGCAATTTAGGGACTATTTTCGCGACAGTCTCCAGCACTAGGAATGCTGCCCAGATAGCAGCAGCTAAGATGAGAATGGAAGCGATCGCGGCAACTGTATCGCTGTTCATGGTTAACTGCTTTGTAAAACTTACCTAAACTTGTCTAAAACCATTTTTAGACACAATCCGAGTTCACTTCCTACGCTGTTGGGTAGACGGCTAATCCCAAGATAAGTAGGCTATCCCCCTCCAGCCGAGGGTTCCCAGTTTAAAATATTTAAACTGGCATTCCAATCACGATCGAAAGATATGCCACAAACAGGACAGTCAAAAGTCCGAATGCTTAGTGGCATATCTTTTTTAGTGCCACAATTCGAGCAAGTTTTAGAACTAGGGAACCATTGGTCTACCAGCACTAAAGTTGCTCCATACATTTTGCACTTGTAATAAAGTTGGCGCTTGAATTCGTAAAAGCCTAGGTCGGATATTGCCCCAGCCAGCTTGTGATTGGCCATTATGCCTTTGACGTTTAAGTCTTCAATCTTGATTAGCTTGAAACTTTTAGCTAAATAAGTTGTTAACTTGTGAAGGAAATCTGAGCGAATGCAAGCTATCCGCGCGTGGATTCGACCGATCTTATTATAGGTTTTGCGTTGGTTTTGGCAACCTTTTACCTGTTTTGATGCTTTGCGCTGTAAAGTAGCAAGTTTGGTTTTCGCTTGCTTCAACGGTTTTGGTGCATCAAAAACCTGCTGGTTTGACAACGTGGCAAAAGATTTAATACCTACGTCGATCCCTACAGAGCTTTCAGGTTGTCGAACTGGTAAACGTTCAGCATCAACGCAGAAGGAAACAAACCAGCGACTTCCTTCTTTTGAAATCGTAAAAGTTTGAGAGACGAAGCCACATTCTAGTGGCTCACAAAGCCGAAACGTTCCCAAGGTAGGAATCTTGATGGTGTTGCCAGCAGCTAAAAGAACTTTCCCGTTAGACGAATCGACTGTAAAAGATTGACCGTCTCGGCGGCTAGCGAATCTTGGATGACCTGCTTTTCCAGAGCGATACCGACTAAACGCATCTTTCAAGTCAATCAAAGCATTTTGATAAACTCGACTAGACAACTGGTTCATCCAACTGAATTCAGGCTGTTTCTTGACGTAGTTAGTGAGAACTTTTTTGGCTTCGTTGAGCACCTTCGAGTCTGTAAATTTTCCCTCGCTATACATTTGGGTTCGCAAACTTAACCCAAAATTAAATACTAGGCGCCGAAATCCTGCGTGTTTTGCCATCAAAGTCGCTTCGTTGTTATTCAATTTGAGCGCTCGTTTAATGGCCCACATAAAACTTCCTCTCGACGATTAACTATGGAGAATTTTAGCGAACTATTTGGCACTTAAGTCTTGCTCCTGTTGACAATCAATCGGGTATTACAAAACTACTTGGGATCAGGGCGGTTGCCAAAATCGAATAAATTACTCCAATTCCCAATAAGCCCACAGCGAAACTGAAAAATAAAACCATGCCGTCTGGTGGCTCGTAGGTATCGCGGTCAATTTGGTGGCGAACGGTGAAGTAGTGCACAGTTGAGATTAAGACTGTCGCCCAACCTATTAGAGAGAAGATTAAACCCAACTTCCACCCCATCACCTGGCGGTACTGCACGGGCAGTTGCCCGACGCGAAGTCGGACGATGATGACGCCAAAACCCATGAGTGCGACCGCGGCCCGCATCCATGCTAAGAAGGTGCGTTCATTTGCCGATCGGTCGATCGCCCGCGACAGATTGGGCTGCTTTGGTTTCTCATCGTCTAATTGCATCGGTTTGAACGATAATTGCACGCGATCGAACTCTTTAATATTCATCTTAAACGACCACCATTATTCAGGTGCCATCAAACCTTCTAAGCTAGAAGGAACGGTGAGCATATAATAAATTACCCCAGCCCCTAGGATGGCGATCGCCAGGCTGAAAAGAATTACCCAGCGATCCATAGGTTCATAAGTATCGTAATCGATATCGTGGCGGACGCCGAAGTAGTGCTTAGTTGAGAATAACACCGTCAGCAAACCCACTGCTGAAAAGAGCAAACCCAACTTCCAACCATTGCCGGGAGTTGGCAGCAGAGGGGCATGGAAGGTGCGAAGGCGCACGATAACTACGCCAAAACCCATCAGCGATATTGCTGTCCGCATCCATGCTAAATAAGTGCGCTGAATAAGTTAAAAAAAATCGCCTAGGCGTAGCCAGCCGTAGGCATCGCACTTGATGGGTGATTCAAGCTCGACGAGACATAACTTTTTGTTTTCTATAACTTGCCCAGCTATAGCTTTTGATAATCATTAAACCGTAAATAGGTATGATTTTCGGTTTTTGACATAAAAACACACAAAAAACCCGTCTTAACCAGGTAGAAAGGTTCATTACTAAAAAAGTAATAGCAATGGCTGTTTCAGAAGTATTATCAAGTTTAGCCATCACCCGATTCAGGCTAAATCTTCTTTTACGCAAGTCCCAAATTTGCCCTCAATCGCATTTCTAATTCTCTCATCTTCCCAGGCTTGTTTCTTTGTTTCTTTACTGACAATTGATGGTGGCCTTCCTAACGGCGGCCCACTCAGTCTAATTCCTCTTTCTTTACACCAGGCTCGGTTTTCCCTGGTTCGATAAATGCGATCTGCATGGACTGATTCTGGATAGTATCCTGTGTAATTTTTAAAGGCTTCTACTTGTGCTTTTAAGTCTCCTGATTCATTAAAGTTATCCCAACTTATCCGGTCTAAAAATATATATCCTTCAATGCAACTCGCTGACAGTTTGGCTCCAAAATCTACGGGTTTTCCTGCTTTTCCTCTGACAATGGGACGGATGTGGGGTTGGCTTAAACTTACTATTCTGTCCTCAATGCTCTGTTTGTTATTTGACCATAACCAGAGTTGTTGGCGATAGACTTCTGTGAGGACTAGCAAGGTTTTATATTGCTTTTTGATCAGACTTTCTAGGGTGGCACCTGATTCGATTAGTTGTTCAATATGAGCGAGGTTTCTTTTGATGTATTGCAGTTGTTTCTTAATTGCTTGTTTCTTTTTATGGCGCGACGGTCGTTTTTGTTTGGCTACTGCTAAGTAGTTTTTTCTGGCTATTTTTCGGTAGGTTCTGGGTTTGTTCTTGATTGGCCCTTTGAGAGATTTATAGAGGATGTCGATGATTTTTTTTGTATGAACTCTGGCTCGGTTTAATAGTCCTAAGTCAGTGGGATAGCTAATATCTGCTGGGGCACAAGTCGCATCTATGATTAATTTTCCTTGATTGGGTGATTCATTTTTTGCGTCCGAATCCTTTTTTTTTCAGGCGGCTTTGGGGTGGTTTCGCGGCTTTTTTCCACCAGGCGTTCGTTGACTTTATTAATTAGATTCGCACTGATTCGTTGCCGAAAGTGGACTAATAGTGATGGGTAAAATGGGATCTCATTACTGTAGGTTGATTGACCGATAAAGTATTGCAGATAGGGGTTTTCACTAATTTGTTCTACTGTTTCCCTATCGCTAATTCCGTGTTTTTCTTTGATGATTAATGCCCCCAATGCCATTCTAAATGATTTGGCTGGTGCGCCCATTTCGGTTGGAAAATTTTCAGCATAATCTTCTTCAAATTCCGACCAAGGAATTAGTTGGGCCATTTTGACCCAACGGTTATCTGCTGCCAACCTTCCTTCAAAGGGGAGTTCAAAGTCGGATGGGGGGCTTGGGGCAAGCTCAACTTTTCTGTACACGCTCGCAAATGGTGATGCACGGGTTTTGAGTCATTATACCTGTTTTTCTTGCACCATTACTACCTTTCTTCGTCCGAAAATCCATACAGTGTTTACTTGAACCACTGATTCAGCAAGCCCTACTTAGCCATGACTGCTTTAAGCACTTCTTCGACTGCGGGATTGATAATGCGATCGACCACTGCTGTTTCGTTACCTATTTGTTGAAAAATAGCATTTGCTTCTTCTGGGACAATGTGCCAGTTCAGCGCTACGTCCGTGAAAACATCTTGCAAATCTTTTGAGGAAGCTTCAGCGGCACTTTCCTGTTTTTGCACCCTGACGCTCAACTTTTGTACGGTATGAACTATGGGGAGAATTATGTGAAGTCCTTCTCCGAGTATTTGTTCTTGCACTTTACAAAACTGCATCATCACGCCCCGTTCTCCAGCGTTGACGATGACAAAAAAATTGGACATAATCGCTAAAAATACGATCGCTATAGTTAGTTGAACAGCTATGTAAACATCTTTATTTTTTTTATTACTTGATTTGAGCGAGTCAAATTTACTGCTGGATTATTCAATCATATTCCACCCCGATCGCACTTGATTATAGGACAAATATTGACTTCAGCGATATTCTATTTGCCTGCCTCCAGTAACTTTTCAAAATCCGCTGCCGGCACAGGAGGACTGAACAAATATCCTTGCATGGCATCGCACTCGTAGCGCCACAGAAAATCTTTTTCTGCTTCTGTCTCAACTCCTTCGGCAATTACCTCAAGACAGAGACTGTGCGCCATTTCAATAATAGCTTTGACAATCGCTGCATTTGTGCAACCGTCGGTTATATTGCTGATAAAACAGCGATCGATCTTTAAAACATCAAAGGGGTATTGCGTCAGATAGCTTAAAGAAGAATAGCCAGTGCCGAAATCGTCAATAGAGATAGAAACTCCCAAATCTTTCAATTGTTGCAAAGTCGCGATCGCACTTTCGGCATCCTCCACCATCAAACTTTCGGTCAGCTCTAATTCCAAACTGCTCGGTGCTAAACCAATTTCTGCTAAAATTTCGGCAACTCTGCTGCTGAGTTCTGGTTGGTGAAATTGGCGAGGCGACAGATTCACCGCTACCTGCTGCAAGGAAAAACCCGCATTTTGCCAAACCTGTATTTGTCTGCAAGCTGTCTGCAAAACCCACTCGCCCAATTGTATAATGAAGCCAGTTTCTTCGGCATCGGGAATAAATTCTGCGGGCGAAATCAGCCCTTTTTCGGGATGCAGCCAGCGCACTAAAGCTTCAGCACTCATAATTTTTCCAGTCTGGACATTGACCTGCGGCTGATAGTAAACTTGGAATTCTTCTCGTTCCAAGGCTGCACGCAAACTTGTTTCGATCTGCTCTAATTTGTCGGTGACATCTGGGAGTAATGCGCTGCTTTGCGATCGCAAATTATGCTGCTGTTCGGCAAAAGCTGCTTGTTTTTTCAAGCGGCTGGATATCGCGCCCACAAGCTCAGCTTTAGTAAAAGGTTTAGTTAGGTAATCATCTGCTCCCAATTCCATACCTTGCCGCATTTCAGAGCGCTCGGCTTTACCGGTCAGAAAAACAAAAGGTACTGTAGCAGTAACAGGATGCGATCGCAAGGCATCCAGCACCCCGTACCCGTCAAGTTCCGGCATCATCACGTCGCAAAGAATCACGTCGGGAAGACTTGACACCGCGGCATTTAAACCCAGCGCCCCATTTTCTGCACCCGTCACGTCGAAACCTTCGGCTTTGAGGAGTTTGAGAATATTCTCCCGAATTACTCGATCGTCCTCAATCACTAGAATCTTTTTCATATGTCATTCCCTGAAAGCGATATAATTGAGCGGCGTTGCTGAGCGCGATAACCGTGGCAATAACTGAAAATGCACAGCTCGATCGGCACAGCCGAATCTTTTCCGACATAAATAGCAGACACCCCTGAAAAACGCTAATTTTTTAAGGACAACTAGATTGATGTTTCTCTGCTTACTTAGCGCCGTCCGTATTATTACGAGGTTAAGCAAGAAATATCTCAACTAATTCTAGGCGATCGACAGTTAGCATCGCTCTAAATAACTGCTAAAATGGTTGTGCCGCTAGAGCGATCGGCTGCAAACAATCTCAGCCTATTTATAGCAGTTGCCCAAAAAAACGCAACTGCAAGCAACTAGCAAACCCTTGCAGAGTAAGTATTGCCTCATTATTTAGTGTAAAATCTCAAATCTCAAACTTGTACGCCGGCGTTGCCGAAGTATCTAAAATCTAAAATCTAAAATGACATTACCTAGTGGATTCCCAGAGCCGGCACAGATTGGCGTCATAGAAGTTAAGCAATATCCCCAGTATCGCGCTGTCACCTACACCCACGCAGGCGATTTGCGACAAGCTACAGGAATCGCATTCAATCCCTTATTTGAACACATCAGCAACAATCAAATTGCGATGACAACGCCAGTAGAAGCGCGCTACACGGAAACTTCCGAGCAAATCGATGAAGTTCCGGTTGCAGAAGTTTCTTTCCTTTACCCGGCACCAAATATCGCCCCCAGTAGCGTTAACTCTGCTGTTGCAATCACCGACACTTCACCGATGACTGTTGTCAGTATCGGCGTGCGCGGGGCCTACACTTGGGAAAGTTACGAAAATAACCTCCAGAAACTCAAAGATTGGCTTCAAGAACATCCCGAATACGAAATAGTCGGGCCGCCGCGCCGCTTTTTTTACAATTCCCCGATGACGGCCGAAGCCACTAAAATCAGCGAGGTGCAAATTCCGATCCAACGCCGCTGACGTGAACGACTAATTCGCGAAAATGACCGCGCTGGCGGTGTTCCCAGAGATAAATTCCCTGCCAAGTTCCTAACAATAATCTACCGCGCGCGATCGGGATTTGTTCCGAAGTATGAGTCAGCGCAGTGCGAATGTGCGCCGGCATATCGTCTGGGCCTTCCGCATCGTGAATGTAACTCGCGCCCTCCGGTACAAGTTTAGCCAAAAAGTTAGCCAAATCCTTAAGTACATCCGGGTCAGCATTTTCTTGAATCACCAAGCTAGCAGAAGTGTGGCGCAAAAACAAGCTACAAAGTCCTGTTTCAATACCCGAATTCGCCACCGCATCTTCTATCTTAGGAGTGATGTTGCACAGAGACTTCCCTGTAGTTTGAATTCTGAGTATTTGTTGGTGATGAAGCATTCGATTTTAGATTTTAGATTTTAGATTTTAGACCAAATTAGACTTGCATTGCATTCAATCGCTTTCCGCTCAGGAAAATATCTGCGTTAATCTGCGTTAATCTGCGGTGGAATCAATCAAAGATTTATCCATTGGGATTTGAGATCATAAATCAGCATCATCCTAATCCCGATCTTTAAAATAGTCTACAACAGCTTGGGCGATCGCCTCAGTACCATTTTTATCCAACTTATCCGACAAACGCGGCGGATTCAGCGGCTGTCGCAAAAACTCCCAATCCCCCTCAAAAAACTCCGCCGCCGTCACCACTTGATGTTCCGCATAATTTTTCAGCCACTCCAACAACACCTGAGCTTCTGCAAAACCTTCTCTCATAATAGAAACAACAGGTATTTCCAAGCGCAAAGCTTCCGAAAAAGTGCTGTATCCCGGTTTAGAAACCAAGCGCCCGCAGACAGGCATCAGATCGACAGGACGCGGTAAAATCGGGAAAGATTGTGCAAATTCTTGATTTTTGACTTTAATCAAATTCGGCAAATCGGGAGCCACCCCATCAAAAGTAATAAATTGCCAATCGCTAAATAGCTGTAAATTTTGATAAGGAATTGCTTCTAAACCCAAGCCGCCGAAAGTCAGCAATACAGTTTTTTCCAGCGGTGATTTAATGCCGAATACTTCCCGAATTTCATCGTTACTGTAGCGAGGATTGCCGCCCGTCAAGCCGACATCTTGAATATTTGGGAAAGCTGGCATCGGTTCGTGCAAAGGCAGGCGAAAAAGCCGATCGCACTTTCGGAAACATTCGCCAATCCAATCTGCCATTTCTACAAACTCCCCGCCCCAATCTCGATAGATAAAATCCCAGCCAAAATTGCTCATCATCCAGCAAGGAACCCCAGCAGATGCCGCCATTCGCGCAGCCAAAGGAGGAATATCTGCCAACACCAAACCCACTCGATTTTGCTTGATAAAATTAACTTCGCCCGCAATTATCGAATTTTGGTTTTTCCGAATTTCCCGCAACTTTTCCAGTGTCGCTTCTTTGTCCATATGCAAACTATCAGCTTGCACTACTCCCACATCAAAAGCGCGGGGACGGAGAATAAAGTCGCCAGTAATGTAAGATTCTAGCAGCCAACGAGGTGCTGTTGTGGTGATAATTAGTAAAATATCTGGATTTAATTCTTGAATTTTTGCAGCTACAGAGGAAGTTCGGACAGCGTGGCCGAATCCGTGATTGGTGATGGCAATATATAATGTTGGTCGAGACATTGATAATAGGGAATAGGGAATAGGGAATGGGGCATCGCGCGTCGGGAACTGCGGTAGAGACTCGAAGGCAACAAGGCCAAGCTTCAAGCGACGCACAACGAACAATGATACAGTTAATTACTAATGACTAAGCTATTCTGCATTTAAATTGTATATTCCGGGCGGTGCTGCGGAGCAAGAACCCAGGAGAATTTTATTATTTCTTTAGATCCAATTTAAATGCTAAGTAGCTGATGTTACCGATTTATATGATGTCCGATAGTTGTATAGGCACCGAATATGTAAAAACTCATCAATCGGACGCGCCATCAGACCAAACAGGCAATTGATTAATCTTATCCAGCGTAATATCTACATACTTTTCACCGTTACTTGCCCGATCTTCCCCAAAATATCCCTCATCGCCGTCGTGCTTTTGAGGGCCGCTGACAGCTTCTGCGTAGCGTCCTTGTAAACGAGCTTGATTGAACGGGGAAGTCGCGAACCAGTACCAGCGAGTCGGAAAAACTATGCCGCCAATATCCTCAATTGAATCGCGAGTGCCGCGCAAATGGAAAACGCGATCGGCTTCTGCAAAACCATTTTCTCCCGAAAACACGCCCCCAACTGAAATAACAGTAATTTCTGCTTTCAGCCATTCTTTAAGATAGGGAGTAGCACCCAAAGCAACTTGTGCGCCGCCGCTAGTGCCAATTAAAATAACTTGCAAAGGTTTTTGAGGATTAGCTGAAATCGGAGATTTAGCACTCATTCGCTCGATAATTGCATGAGCAATTCCCTGATTGTATGCCAAACCGTAGCGATAATCGAGAGAAATTGCAAACCTCCAAAGATTGCGGATTTTGATGAATATATCCGCCCCAATCGGCCCACTTTTTGCCTGTGCT
The DNA here is from genome assembly GCF_036705185.1 of Microcoleus sp. B4-D4. NCBI lineage: Bacteria > Bacillati > Cyanobacteriota > Cyanophyceae > Oscillatoriales > Microcoleaceae > Microcoleus > Microcoleus sp. B4-D4. The sequence continues at coordinate 131,117 of NZ_JAUBTX010000011.1, forward strand.
GCAAACCGCCAAAAAGGAGCTAGCCAGCGCTGTCCGCCTAAACTTTTGTTAGAAGCTGAATAAGGAAAAATATCCCCCACGGCTACGCACTGCGGGTGACTTTCAACTAAATGTTTGAGAAAAAATGCTTCTCCCGGTGTTAGTTCGTCCCCCGAAAAATCGCCAACTCCCGGTAAAAAGATGATATAACAATTGCTCGGTGAAGACTTGCGCGCTTCCGGGCTGCTGTCGTTCGGGGGCAATATCTCCGGCGAATTTTTCTTGAAACCCAAAGTTTCGGCACTTTGACCCAGCCACCATATAACAGTTCCCACTGGCGAAAGAATGCCCCAAACTAGCAGGATTAGAGCTGCGATGAGCAACAAATTTAAACTTCCTCCGCGCAGCCACGCAAATATCTGCAAAATCAATCTTAGCATTTAAGAAAATCTGGTAGAATGCCTGTTAATTACCTAATTATGTAGAAATATTTTGGTGATTTTGCTGTATTAGAGCTTATTTTGTCCTAGTTGTCAACTATCTTGAGGAGCAGGAGTTAAAGGTGAGGGGAGAAGATTCAATTGCAGGTTTGCGAAGAACGCTTTGGAACGCACTTTCTTTGAACAGCAACTTTTACGAAAAAACTCCCTACACTGCCAGAACGAAGCGGATAGCTTTAACGATTGTAATTTTAGCAGCGGTGTCCCGCGTTTTTGGCAGTGCCGTCATTTTGTTAATCAATCGAACTGAGCTATCCGTGTTATTGTTAGCACTTTGGATAGATGCTTTGGCACTGGTGGGGGGTTATTATTTTTGGACTTTCACTATCTTTAAAATCGGGCAGTGGCTGAAACCAGGTCATGTAAGTTATGGGGAGTTGTTGGTTCCGATCGGATTTGCTTACGCCCCGCAAGTGCTGAATTTTTTAACGTTAATTCCCTTGCTGGGAGAAGGGATAGAGCGGATATTAGCTGTGTGGAGCTTGCTATCTGTAATTGTGGCGGTTCGCCAAGGTTTGGATATTAAAACTCGCTGGGCGGTGTTAATCGGTTTTGCGGGTTGGCCGCTGATTCAAATTGCGATCGGGCTTGTAAAAGTTATTAAACAGTTGCTTCCACAATGGCTTTAAAATCGGGAAATTGTCATTGCTTAAAGGCAAAAAATACAAGAAAGTTTCACGGTTTTAAGTTTCGATCGCAGATTTTGCAAGTAGGCGATTAATGGCAATTTCAAAATGCCGCTAATTTTACAAGAAAGGCAGAGAGCAGGAGGCAGAAGGCAGGAGGTGAAAAATATTAATTAAAACTTTAGTTGTGAGTTTAAAGCTCAGTAAAATAAATAATTATACTGAGAATACTGGCAGCGAGGTGTACAATGTCCTTGTTTCAATCTCCCTCTTTTAAGGGTGAGTTCATAAAAGCCTCCTGCCTTCTGAAAATGGCGATCGCCCATAAGCCCCTTAACCTGTTGATTCCTGCACGCACTAAGCCCAAAGAAACCGGGCTTTTTACCAAGTTTACAGGCTGCAACGAAGGATTTTAGTTAAAAAAAACGGTTTTTGACCGCCAGCGGGCAAGTCAAACTGTTAAAATAAAATTGCTTTGGGGTGCAATACTTTTGCTCAAAGTATGTAATTTGAAACAAAAGCATTCCCCGATCGCCCGAAGAAACATTGTCGATAGCTCGCTTTAAGAGAATGCTTGACAGGGGAACGGCAACACAGTAGATTAGGAGATGAGTGATATGGTGATTGATAAGATTAATTTGCCTTGGCACAGTTCGATCGCACAACCAGACGGCAAACACACCCCAACTATTCGGCTCTCCCCACTGTCCGCCTCCTCTTAGTAGCGATACATTGAATTAAAGGAAATACACAAAAATTTACATATATAATTTGTGTAGTGTTCCAAATCGCTCCTCACCAGCAGCGATACAACCCTCGCCAAGACAGTAGGATAGAAAAAATATGTTTGAACGCTTTACAGAACAAGCCATTAAAGCAATCATGCTAGCCCAAGAGGAAGCGCGGCGCCTCGGCCACAATTTTGTAGGCACCGAGCAAATTCTCTTAGGACTCGTCGGCGAAGGCACTGGCATCGCTGCAAAAGTATTACTGGATATGGGCCTCAACTTGAAAGAGGCGCGCAATGAAATTGAAAATATCATCGGTAGAGGTTCCGGGTTCCTCCCGCCGGAAATTCCGTTTACCCCCCGCGTCAAGCGCATTTTTGAGACGGCGCTGAACGAAGCGCGACAGTTAGGACACAATTACATCGGCACAGAGCACATCCTGCTGGGGCTGATCCAAGACGATGAAGGGGTGGCGGCGAAGGTGCTGCAAAACCTGGGAATCGATCGCCAGAGAGTCCGCACGCAGGTAATTCGTGCAGTGGGAGAAGTCGCGGCGGTATCTGGAGGCCGGGGGGATAGCGGCGATCGCAAAATCCCGACTTTAGAAGAATTCGGCACAAACTTAACCAAGCTAGCAGCCAGCGGCAAACTCGATCCCGTGGTGGGCCGCGAAAATGAAATCGAGCGCGTGATCCAAGTGTTGGGCCGCCGCACGAAAAACAATCCAGTGCTCGTAGGCGAACCGGGAGTAGGCAAAACAGCCCTCGCCGAAGGCCTCGCCCAGCGCATTGTCAACAGAAACGTCCCGGAAATTTTAGAAGACAAACAAGTAATCAGCCTCGATATGGGTTCGCTGATTGCTGGGACAAAATTCCGAGGCGAATTTGAAGAACGGCTGACGAAAATCATGGCCGAAATTCGCGCTGCCGGCAATATCATTCTGGTAATTGATGAAATTCATACCTTAGTTGGTGCAGGCGCGATTCAAGGTAGCATGGACGCTTCCAATATGCTCAAACCAGCCCTGGCGCGAGGCGAATTGCAGTGTGTGGGCGCGACAACCTTGGATGAATACCGCAAGCATATCGAGCGCGACGCAGCCCTAGAACGCCGCTTCCAACCGATTAAAATCGGCGAACCAAGCGTGGCTGAAACAATAGAAATATTGTACGGTTTGCGATCGGCCTACGAACAGCACCACAGACTGACAATCTCCGATGCAGCCTTAGAAGCAGCGGCTACACTGTCAGACAGGTATATTAACGATCGATTTTTGCCAGACAAGGCGATCGACTTAATTGACGAAGCAGGTTCCCGCGTCCACGTCTTGAACTCGCAAACCCCGCCCGAAGTTAAAGAACTCAAAAAACAACTTCCGGCTGTTAGCAAAGAAAAAGATGCTGCGGTGCGCGAACAAGACTTCGATAAAGCTGGCAAATTGCGCGATCGCGAATTAGAAATCGAAGCCGAAATCGCTGAAGCTACGATCAACAAAAGCCAGATCAGAATCTCTCCCATCGTCACTGAAGAAGACATCGCCCACATCGTGGCAAATTGGACGGGAGTACCAGTTAGCAAGCTGACAGAATCGGAATCGGAATTGCTGCTGCACATGGAAGACACATTGCACCAGCGCTTAATCGGTCAAGAAGAAGCTGTCAGCGCAGTTTCTCGGGCGATCCGCCGCGCGCGGGTTGGCTTGAAAAATCCCAATCGCCCGATCGCCAGTTTCATCTTTTCCGGGCCCACAGGCGTCGGCAAAACGGAACTGACAAAAGCCTTGGCTTCCTATTTCTTCGGTTCCGAAGAAGCGATGATTCGGTTAGATATGTCCGAGTTTATGGAACGCCACACCGTCTCCAAACTCATCGGTTCGCCTCCGGGTTACGTCGGCTACGACGAAGGCGGCCAACTAACAGAAGCAGTGCGCCGCCGTCCTTACACAGTAATCTTGTTCGACGAAATCGAAAAAGCTCACCCCGATGTCTTCAACATGATGCTGCAAATCTTGGAAGACGGCCGCTTGACCGATGCGAAAGGTCGGACAGTAGACTTTAAGAATACGCTGCTGGTGATGACATCAAACATCGGTTCGAGGGTGATTGAAAAAGGCGGCGGCGGCCTCGGTTTCGAGTTTACTGAAAGCGCAGCAGACTCTCAATACAACCGCGTGCGGAGTTTGGTAAACGAAGAACTGAAACAGTTTTTCCGTCCTGAATTTATCAACCGTCTGGATGAAATTATTGTCTTCCGGCAGTTGAATAAGGAAGAAATCAAGCAGATTGCTGACATCTTGTTGCAGGAAATTTTCAGTCGCTTAACGGAACAGGGTATCACTTTGTCGGTGACAGAAGCGTTCAAGGAACTGTTAGTTAAAGAAGGCTACAATCCCAGCTACGGTGCTCGACCATTGCGGCGCGCAATCATGCGGTTGTTGGAAGATGTACTGGCTGAGGAAATGCTGTCTGGGAAGCTGAAAGAAGGCCAAAGCGCGATCGTAGATGTGGATGAAAACGGTCAGGTGAAGGTATTGCCGAGTGGCGAATCTGAACCGAGATTGCCGGAATTCGCTTTAAGCCATTAAGTGCGATGACACGCGGATAAATAACGTCTGATTAAAAACCCGGTTTCTCCAAGAAACCGGGTTTTTAATTAAAAAATACCAGTTAAAAAAAAGAATGCAGCAATAGTAACTGTAGGGTGCGGATACATCAACAATCCTCAAAAAAAGCGACAATCTGATAGCGACGAACCTTATTTTTGTCAATATGTCAACAAACAAATCCAACATTTCATTGCCAATAAAAAAGCTTGCTAAAAAAAAATGGCTGGCTTCTTGATTCATTGAACCTACCAGGTGCGTCGCTATTAAATTAGCCGTCTTTATTAAAGATTGTGGATAGCGACACACCCTACGGAAGACTGCTGTATGAGTGTTGAAAATTGGCATTTACATCATATTAAATGAACAAACTAGGCGACACTTTAAAATAATCGCCGAGTGCCTTAGCTTGTGCTTTGCTAATTGCCCGCTTGCCATTAACAACCTCAGACACTACGCCACTCGATCCAATGATGTCCACTAAGTCAGCTTGACGGGTGCCGCTGGCTTCCATGATGTGTTGCAAAATCTCGTGAGGTTCGGATTTGTCGATCGGATAATTTTGGGCCTCGTAAACTTCAATGAGCGTTACCAATAACTTGTGTAAAGCTTTTTCTTCGGGAGTACGGTTTTTGGCGAACGTCAGCCCCTCTGCGACTGCTAGGAGGCGATCGTATTCTTCCTCGGTTTCGATCGCCCGTGGAGCGACTTCTGCCAGCAAATTGCTATAATTAGCTCGATCGAAAGTAAGGGTCATTTTTCCATTTGTCCTTGTCGTATAAAGATGTCATAGATTCCTGCTGCTAAATAAGTGGTTAAACGTTTAGTCATCGGAGATTTAGTTTTGTTTAAGCCGATCGCAGTTGATTGCGGGCTATGGGAGCATCCACTTTACTGCTGCCCCTGCTTCTCATCAGACAAAGACTGCTGTTTTAGCAGTTTCTCCTCATGGTCTACAAGAGCTTTCTCTAACAGGAATGCTGCCAAATTGCTAGTCGATCGACCTTCTTGTTTAGTCCATTCCTCAAGGCGAGTGTAAATTCCGTCTGCTAAATATTTTGATCGGCGTTTCGTCATCAGAGATTGAATTTCTGTCTAATTGCAAGTTTCCCGCCAATGATTTCGCACAAACTTTATTGTGAGTCCTGCTTTTCATTAGAGGGTGGCGGCTGTTTTTGGATCTTTTCTTGGTGCTCTCTCACAGCTTTCTCCAAAAGGAATGCTGCTAAGCCGCTGATTGAACGGCGTTCCTCGTTTGCCCAATCTTGAAGTTGGTCATAAATTCCATCTGCGATGGAGGTTGATAGGCGTTTCGTCATCAGAGGTTGATTTTTTCTTATCTAAGCCGATCGTCAGTGTGATATATTTACAGCGTTTTGTCGATTCTGCTACATATATGCTGTAAATGTGCTGCATATTGCGCTATACTCGGAAAAGTCAAAAGCCAGCGCGCGCCCTAGGAAAGTTCGTCGCTGGCTTGTGGCTCTAAAAATCAAAGAGAGCTATTACCATGATAAAACCTTCCAGCGACGGAAGCGAATTTTCTCGCGGCTACCAACAAGCTTTAGACGACTTCGGCATCACACAACTCCTATCCTGCATCCGCAGCTACTCTGACGCCGATTTCGACGTGCAGCGGGTGCTGTTGCAGGAAAAAGAGGTCAAAAGCTTAGCTGGCCATCTAATCGAACAGTTGGCGGCCAACCTCACGGGTAGTCTCATCGCCAGCTACCTCGACATTCTACGAAAAGCAGGTGCCCAGATAATTGCCGCACATTCTCCAAATCGGCAAGTAACTGCACAGCCAGAAGATAATCTGCAACTCACGAAAACGCCTGATTTATAAATAAACCCCTGAAAACCCTGTGACTTTAGTCCAGGGATGAAAGGTAGGAATAGACTTTAGTATACCAGT
>NZ_JAUBTX010000089.1:0-9411 GCF_036705185.1 Microcoleus sp. B4-D4
TTTCGCCGAGGAGTCAAATAGCATTAGTCGCTGACAGTATCCGCTACGGCTCACCGCCTATAATGGGTGTGACCCGTCAGGCCGCAAACACGTTAATATCACCTATAACGTCGAGACTCAGAGGTTGTTTGTCAAGCAAAGTAAAAGTTTCTGGGGCGATCGTCCGAAAATACACTTAGTTTCCGAGACCAATACACAAACTTTACAAACAAGATCTAAGTTCTTTACATTCGCTCTAAATCCCCGTTCGCTCATTTTTTAACAAAATCCACTGCTTTCAGGTGTTTTGCTTATGTCTACTCCTAAATCGCCTTCCCCTCAAAACAACAATAACTCCGTAAAATCACGGTCAACCGCAAGTATCGCTCAAACAGAGCAAGACAGTGACAAGATGTCAAGCGAACCAAGCATGGAACAGCTACTCGAAGCTTTGGCGGCCCAAGTACCTAGTAAATCTGCTGAAATTGAAGGCTTGAAAACGTGGAAACAAGATTTAGAGCGACTGTTTCAATTTCTCGGCGATCGCCGCGTTTTAATCGCAGTCATGGAACCGGGAACTTTTGCCATACGTTATGGTAACGCGGCATTTTGCCGCTTGGCGGGTTGGGAGGGCACGCCCTTGGTAACTCAATCTAATAACGGTTGGTTTGCAGAAGCTGGCATCAGTCTGCTGGAACTGTTCGAGGATGGGGATGTCAAAATGGCAGAGCAATTGTACCGCCGTCACCTTTTGCATTGGGTGTTTAAGCAATTTTATCAAATTGACCTTGACAGTTTGCGGCTGCTAGATGAACCTCTCACGGCGAGTATGAAAAATCCCAAACACCGCGAACCTAAATTTATTGAATTTTGGTTTGGTTCGGAACAGTTGAAAATTACTCGAATTGACTCAAAAATAGATGAATTTGCCGATGTTCGTTTAAAATTAATGCCTGTTGCAGAATTGGAAGCTTGGCTGATGCAGCCGAATCAACTGGCAAATTTAGCCGATCGACTAAATTTAGATAATTACCTGGTGGAAGGTTTGTTGCTGCTAGAAGGTGTTGATGTCACGGTGCAGGAGCAAATACGGCGGCTGACTCAGTTATTGATCGATCGCAATTCGATGCTGCGGCCAGATAAATTTGAGAGAATCGATCGGTGTTTGCGATCGCTTTTCCATGCTGACGGCACTTTACTGCTGCGCCCCGACGGCGAACAGGCACAGCTATTAGTTGCCAAAGATGACCAAAATTTGCAGCCGATTGTTTATTCAATGCAATCCCTAGAAGCTTCTCACTTTTTTAAGGCTACCGCAGCAAATCAAGTTTGGAACGTGCCAGACTTGCGCCGGGAATGCGAAACCGAGTGCGATCGAGCTTTGCGAAAAATGGGGACTCGATCGATGCTCCTCGTGCCCCTAGCCGTCAAATCTGTCACCCGCGATGGGTGCGGGCAGCGGATTTTGGGCGTGGTGGGGCTGTTGTGCGATCGGCCCAACCAATTCAACAACATTGACGCTCAACACGCCCAAGAACTAATTCCCGCCTTCATTGCAGCGCTGCGACAAGCGATGCAGCAGCGGTTTACCAACATTCACAACATCCACCCCGCAGTCGAGTGGCGGTTCGCCCAAGAAGCAGAAAGACGCAGTTGGGGACTGCCCCCAGAGACGATCGTCTTTGCAGAGGTTCATCCCCTGTACGGAATTTCCGACATTCGCGGTTCCAGCGACGAAAGAAACCGAGCAATTCAAACAGATTTGCTCGAACAATTCCGCTTGGGTTTAGCCATAGCCGATGCTGTTTGCCAAGCACAAACTACCCACCTCGGCGAGCAACTGCGGCTCGACTTGCTCGACTACATCGAGCATTTAAAAGAAAAAGTAACAGTCGATATGGAAGTGCGAGCTGCCGAGTATTTAAACGAGCGTTTAGAAGTATATTTTGACTACTTTATCCAGTGCGGCCCTACAGTTCTGGCAGCCGTTGAAGCTTACCGAACCGCCTGCGACAACGAACACAACTGCGTTTACAGCGATCGTACCCGCTACGATCAAATGTTGAACCTAATCGGCACCAAACTCCAAGAAATCTGGGCCCGCTGGCAAGAAAAAATGCAGCAAATCATCCCCCACTACTGCGACATCGAATGCACCGACGGCATCGATCACATGATTTATGTCGGAAAGTCGATCGACCCCAAATTCAGCCAGTTTCACCTGCACAGTTTGCGGTACGAACAACTGCGAGCAATTTGCGACTGCGCCCGCACAGTTTTTCGCCTGCAAGCCGAGTCTCAAATCAACATGGAACTCGCACATTTAGTCTTAGTTCAGAATACCACGATCGACATTTTTCACAACGAAAATACCGAAAAAATGTTTGATGTCAAAGGCACCCGCGACATCCGCTACGAACTTGTCAAAAAGCGGATCGAAAAAGCCGTTGACAAAGACGCACAAGAGCGAATTACCCAGTCAGGAATGTTGACTGTTGTTTATTCCACCGAGGAAGAGTGGGAAGAGTACCAGCAATACTTGCGCTACTTGTCTCGCGAAGGTTGGGTTGAGCCAAAAGTTCAGACGGGCATGGTAGAATCGCTGCAAGGAGTCAGCGGTTTGAAATTCGCCCGCGTGCGTATTTTACCGGAACCAGAATCAATTATTCATGTCAGTGAAGTTACGGTAGTAAATGATTGAAAATCTGCCTTAAAATTTTCTTTAAATTGGGAGTTGCGCGTTGACTCGCAGCGCGCAACTCCCAACTTAAAGCGCCCATATTTGGTGTATTTTACTTGTGATGCGCGATTTAAAAATACACGATCTGGATCACACAAAGCCAAGGTAACTTAATGTTATAATAATGAAAATTAGATCCTGTTAATTTTTAAAGTAACTTATGTTAACTTTCTCTGAATACCGCATCGACTCTATTCTGCACGAAGGCGTCGAAACAATTATCTATCGCGGACAGACACCAACTCATCGCCCCCTAACAATTCTTAAATTCCTGAAAGCCGAATATCCGACACTCGAAGCCATTACCCGCCTCAAACACGAATATCAAATCCGCAAAAATTTAGATAGCAAACACATCGTCAAAGCCATCAGTCTCGAAACCTTTGACCACCGATTAGGACTGGTTTTAGAAGATTTTGGCGGGGAATCTCTCGGACAACTGCTGGAAAAAGAAACCTTGAGCCTGCAAGCAAATTTAAACATCGCCGTCCAAATCGTCAAAGCCTTAGAATACCTGCATCAAAATCAGATTATTCACAAAGACATCAAACCCAGCAATATCATAATTAACTCGCAAACAAAACAAGTAAAAATCACCGACTTCGGCATTGCCACAAAACTGAACAAAGAAAACCCGCAATTTAACAATCCCAACTCCGTCGAAGGCACATTAGCTTATATGTCACCCGAACAAACCGGGAGAATGAACCGCACCCTCGACTACCGCACAGACTTTTATTCTCTCGGAATTACCTTGTATGAAATGCTGGCAGGTAAACTGCCTTTCGCCAGCAGTGACCCCTTAGAAATAGTTTACAGCCACATCGCCATACAACCAATTTCACCGCATCAATTGAATTCAAAAGTCCCCGCCGCCATCTCAGAGATAGTGATGAAATTGATGGCAAAAAATGCGGAAGAAAGATATCAAAGTGCAGCCGGATTGTTAGCAGATTTAGAAAATTGTTTGCATCAGTTAGAAACGACTGGCCAAGTTTCCGATTTTACCCCCGGACGCTTAGATATTCTCAGTCAGTTATTAATTCCCCAGAAATTGTACGGTCGGGAAAATCAAGTCAACCAACTATTAGCAGCATTTGAACGAGTAGGCGGGGGTTTAACTAACAATTCCTTAGAAACCTCAACCACTTTTCAAGACAAGTTGCCCCCATCCGGCACAAATGAACTGATGCTAGTATCTGGTTATTCAGGTATCGGTAAATCAGCAGTAGTTAATGAAGTTAGCAAACCAATTACTCGCTCGAAAGGTTACTTCATTAGCGGCAAATTTGACCAATTAAAACGAAATATTCCTTACGCATCATTGATTCAAGCATTTAACTCGCTACTGCGCCATTTGCTAACAGAAAGCGCTCCTTCTATAGAAACATGGCGCACTAAAATTTTAACAGCTTTAGGAACAAACGGTAAAGTAATTGCCGATGTAATTCCTGAACTTGAATTGATCGTTGGCAAACAGCCAGAAGTCCCAGAAATCGGCCCTGTAGAATCGCAAAATCGCTTCAATCGAGTATTCAAAGAATTTATTCGCGTTTTCGCGCAAAAAGAACACCCGCTAGTGATTTTCTTAGACGATTTGCAGTGGGCAGATTCAGCAACATTAAAGTTAATGCAAATACTGATAACTGACCCTGACCAGCAATATTTGTTGCTCATCGGTGCTTATCGAGATAATGAAGTTAGTCCCACTCACCCCTTAATTCAAATTGTAGAAGAGATTGAAAAGATGGGTACGGTTGTCAACAATATCGTGCTGCAACCGCTGGATTTAGAAAATGTGATTGAATTAGTCGCTGAAACACTTAACAGTCGCATAGAAAAAGTAAATAATCTAGCAGAGTTAATCTGCAATAAAACTGGCGGAAATCCTTTTTTCTTGACGCAACTACTCCAAGCACTTTATCAAGAAAATCTTTTAAAATATGACTTCATTTCCTTGATATCTCCCGTTACGAATGAGGAAGGTAAAGGGGGTTGGAATTGGAGTCTCGATGAAATTCAAGCCATTGGAATTACCGATAAAAGTGTGGTGGAACTGGTAGCCAGCCGCATTGAAAAACTCCCAGCAGCCACGCAACAAATGTTGAAATTAGCAGCTTGTGTGGGGGATAAATTTGCTCTAGATGTGCTGTCACTTGTCAGAGAAGAGTCAGCTAATACTACAGCCACTGAACTTTATTCAGCTTTGCAAGCAGGGTTAATTCTGCCCTTGAGCGATGCTTATCGGATTCCTTTAGTTTTCAATCGAGCCGAATCAATTAACCTCAAATTAGATACTTCGCGGGTTAGTTACAAATTTTTGCACGATCGCGTCCAGCAAGCCGCATATTCCCTAATTCCCGAAGATAAAAAGCAATTCACCCATTTAAAAATCGGTCAATTACTGCTACATAATACTCCCCCCGAAAAGCTCGAAGAAAACATCTTTGATATTGTCAATCAGTTGAATGTCGGAATTGACACGATTAGCCAGCCAGTCGAAAAGATTGATTTAGCAAGATTAAATTTAACGGCTGGACGCAAGGCAAAAGCCGCGAGTGCTTATGAAGCTGCTGTTAGGTATTTGCGGGTGGCTATGGAATTATTGCCAGCGGATTGTTGGCAAAGCCACTATGACTTAACGTTAGCAATTTACGAGTCAATAGCAGAAGCTGAATACTTAAACATCAACTATGAAGATTCAAAAAAACTGGTCGATATCGTACTGGAAAAAGCTAAGAATTTACTGGACAAAATGAATGTTTATGAACTTCAAATCCAGTCTTACAATGCTCAAATTAGACTTGTAGAAGCACTAAATACAGGACTGGAAGTGCTGAAACTGTTAGGCATTTCTTTTCCTCAAAACCCCAACGCGCTAAATCTTTGGGCGGGACTGATGAAGACAAAACTGAGCTTGGGGTTGAAACGAATTGAGGATTTAGCTAACTTGCCAGAAATGACAGATCCCAATCAACAAGCAGCCATGCGGATTTTATCAGGAATTATCAGCACTGCTGTTCAGGGAAAACCCCGCCTGGTACCGCTGCTGGCATTTAGGATGGTCAACCTGTGCATTAAATATGGCAATTCGCCTTATGCAAGTATTGCCTACCTTTATTATGGCGTAGTTATGTGCCGGCTAGGGGACATTAGTTTGGCATACCAATGCGGTCAACTGGCGATTAGGATGTTAGACAAATTTCCATCCCGTTCAATGAAAAGTAGAGTTTATACACTCTTGGGTTGTTTTATTCTACACTGGAAAACCGAGCTTAACTCAGGATTAAGCGTTCTCAAGGAAGGTTTTCAAACAGGGATGGAAACTGGAGAATTGGAGTATGCGAGTTATTGTATAGGTCAATATTGCTTCAAAAAAATGTCGATAGGAGAGCCTCTAGATTTGGTGGAGCAGGAGACTGGTAAATATATGAAAATAATGCAGCAATCTCAACTAGAAATGGCTGTGCAGTATCTAAGTATAGGCAGGCAGACAGCCCTCAATTTGCGCGGTCAAGCTGTCGAAGCCTGCCATTTAGTTGGTGATAGATTTAATGAAGTTAAAACGCTCCCCGTTTTAATAGAAGCTGAAAACTTTTTTTTAGTGAGTTTGGTTTATCATGCCAAAACTCAGCTTAATTTTATCTTCAGAAACTACGCGGAAGCCTTAGAAAATTCAAGGTTATTTGAAAAATATGAAGAAGCCGTAGCCGGATTTTATGTAGTTTCTCTGAATAATTTTTACTCTTCTATAAGTCTTCTCGCTTTGTATCCCCAAGCTGAGAAAGGGGAGCAAAAACAAGATCTGAAAAAAGTGCTGCGAAACCAAAAGAAGATGAAAAAATGGGCAGTTGACGCTCCGATGAATTATCAACACAAATACGACTTGGTAGCAGCCGAGAAAGCGCGAGTGTTGGGGAAAAATACCGAAGCAATGGATTTGTACGATCGCGCAATTGATGGAGCAGCCAAAAACGGTTACATTCAAGAGGAAGCATTAGCCTATGAATTAGCAGGAGAATTTTATCAAGCTTTGGGTAAAGAGATAGTTTCTCAAGCATATCTGACTAAAGCCTATTATGGATATATCAATTGGGGAGCCACAGCTAAAGTTAAAGACTTAGAGTCAACACATCCTTTCTTAGCAGCACAGACGCGCACAATTCAAACCTCAACCCTCGATGTCAACCGCACAACCATGGGAAATACTACCAGTGGTAGTTTAGGCGATTTCTTAGACTTAGCTACTTTTATTAAGTCGGCGGAAGCCCTTAACGGTGAAATTGTTCTAGAAAAATTGTTGACCAAATTAATCAAAATTATTTTAGAAAATGCGGCGGCTCAAAAAGTAGTGCTGCTGCTGCTAAAAAACGATATCCTCTGCATAGAAGCTACTGGCACTCATGCGGAGGATACAGTGACACTTTTACCGTCTATTCCCGTAGAAAATCGTCAAGATGTACCCCTTTCTGTGATTAATTACGTACACCGCAGTCAAAAGCATCTGGTTTTAGACAATGCGACTATCGCCGAACCTTTTAAGGTAGATACCTACATTCAAAAATATCAACCAAAATCAATTCTCTGTTTGCCGATTATTTATCAATCTCAGAGGCGCGGAATAATTTATTTAGAAAATGCTTTGACAGTAGGAGCTTTTACAGCAGAGAGAGTAGAAGTCTTCAAAGTGTTAATTTCTCAAGTTGCTATTGCCGTAGAAAATGCTGGTTTGTACGCGCGGGAGCAAGAAAAATCTCAACAGTTAGAAAAATCTTTCAATGAACTGCAACAGGCGCAACTGCAACTGATTCAAAGCGAAAAAATGTCGGCTCTCGGTAACTTGATTGCAGGGGTTGCTCACGAAATTAACAATCCACTCGGTTTTATTGCGGGGAATATTGATGCTGCTGCTGAAGCAAGCTTAGATTTGATCGATCACTTGCAACTTTACCAAGAAAAATTTCCTAATCCGGGAGATGAGTTAGAAGATAAAGCATCGGAGATTGATTTAGAATATTTGATGGAAGATTTGCCAAAAATGCTTTTATCTATGAAATCCGGTACAGAGCGCATTCGCAATATTAGCACGTCTTTGCGGACTTTTTCCCGCGCTGACAGTGCGAATAAAGTGTCAGCAAATATTCATGAGGGCATCGACAGCACTTTGATGATTTTACAGTATCGCCTGAAAGCTCAAGATACTCGCCCCGCGATTAAAATTATCAAAGAATACGGAAATATCCCGCCAGTTAAATGTTATTTTGGGCAACTGAATCAGGTATTTATGAATTTGTTGGCAAATGCGATCGACTGTTTTGAGGAATCCAATCAGGGCCGCACTTACGCTGAAATTCAAGCTTTACCGAATACGATCGCCATTATTACTCATGTCTCCGAGGATAACCAGAGCGTGGTGATTAAAATCAAAGATAACGGTCAAGGGATGTCATCGGAGGTCAAGTCTAAAATATTTGACCATTTATTTACTACCAAAGGAGTAGGAAAAGGTACGGGTTTGGGGTTGTCTATCAGCAAGCAAATTATCGAAGAAACCCACGGCGGTAAACTCAGTTGCGAATCGGTGCTGGGAGAAGGTACGGAATTTGCGATCGCCCTGCCGTTGGATTAAGATGATGGGAATAGGGCGTGTTTTGAAACCCGGAGATCCCCCCTAACCCCCCTTAATAAGCTATGCTTTATAAACATCTTTCTTAACAATAAAGTTGACAAAAATCAACATCTGTGCTGTTGAACGATTGGGCGCTCGCCCAGGAATGAGGTTAAAATGATCAATCAATGGGTAAGACAAGAATTAGAAAAAACTCAATTGGGAGACGCAAGAAGAACAAATAGATTCATGAAAATTGTTTCTAACTTGAGTAACAAACCAACATCCAGTGTACCTGAAGCTAGTGGAACATGGGCAGAAACTAAGGCTACTTACGATTTCTGGGATTCACCATATATAAAACCAGCTCAGCTTAGGAAAGGACACGTAGATGCGACGCTTTCAAGAATTAAAAATCATCAAATTATCTTGGCAATACAGGATACAACAGAATTAAATTATACTACGCATGAAGCAGTCAAAGGAGTCGGATATCTTGATAATAAATATGCTCATGGATTGAAAGTAAATTCAACTTTGGCAGCAACAACAGAGGGGCTACCATTAGGCATTATCGACCAATATGTCTGGGCTAGAGAGCAAAAATTTTTAGGTAAAGCGGATCTACGTTCTCAAAAACCAACAGAAGAAAAAGAAAGTCAAAGATGGCTTGATGCTTTAAAAAACACGTCATCTATCATCCCGGATTCGCAACAAGTAGTCACAATTGCCGATAGAGAAGCTGACTTTTATGACTTGTTTGCATCTGCGAACCGTGAGAAAGCAGATTTTTTGATTCGAGCTACTCAAAACAGATGTTTAGAGTCTTCATCGAACCATCTTAAAGAAGAGATGGAATTGGTCGAACCGCAAGTTACAATGACTGTGGAATTGAAGCGCAACCCGACTCGACCATTTCGACTGGCGACTTTAACTATTCGGTATAAAACCTTAACTATTCAACCCCCTCAAAATCGTGCTAAACAAGAGAAATTAAGTCCGATTAAACTGCAAGTTATTTTGGTCAGAGAATCCGAGCCACCTTCTGAATCGTCAGCAGTTGAGTGGTGGCTAGTGACCACTT
>NZ_JAUBTX010000090.1:0-9057 GCF_036705185.1 Microcoleus sp. B4-D4
ATGGTTATTAAATGGGATCGAAAAATCAAAAATAAAGGCAATGCTATTTTATCCGGTTTAGCTGCGTAGCAGCTTAGTTGTTAGTTGTTATATCAAATCCTCTCTTCATCGAAATAACAAATAACAGTTAACAGTTAACAAATAACAAATAACAAATAACCAATAACAGTCAACAGTCAACATCATGTATAAGTACAACCAAAATTGATATTAGTCAATCAGTTATTAGTCATTAAAGCTAGCTGCCAAGCTAATTTTGCTGCGCCTGCCATACCTGCTTGATTGCCCAATTTGGCAAGCAATAATTGCAAATTTTCGCGAGAACTAGGTAGCACCCGCCGCTCAATTTCGGCTCTAACCGCAGGCAAGAAAAACTCTGCACCCGCACTAATTCCACCGCCGATAATAATAGCTTCCGGTGTTAAAACATAAATCAGACTTGCTAAACCGATACCGAGATAGCGCCCGTAATTTTGCCAATATTCTAAAGCTTTCGCATCTCCCGACTTAGCTAAGTTTGCTAATTCTAGGGGTTCTAAACCCGTTTCGCGGCGAATTGCTTGTACGGAAACGTATTGTTCTAAAGAACCGCGATTGCCGCTGTTGCACTCCGGGCCGTCGGGATTGATGGCAATTAATCCTAACTCTCCAGCCGCGCCTAGATGACCTGTAAATAGTTTGCCATCGAGGATAACTGCACCGCCGACTCCTGTTCCTAATGTTAGCAATATGAGGTTTTTAAAGTGCTTTCCTGCACCTAACCAAGCTTCTCCCAATCCGGCACAGTTCGCGTCATTTGCTAATATTGTTGGCAGTCTGGTTTTGGCTTCCAACCAGTCAGCTAGGGGGACGTTATGCCAATTTTTGAGGTTAATTGCGACTCTGGCTATTCTGCCGGCGGCGTCTGCTGGGCCTGGTGTGCCGATGCCGATCGCACTTACAGCATTTTCGGCAGGATTTAGTTGTAAAATAGCATCGGTGAGGGCAGCTAAGACGGCTTCTGGAGTTGCGGGTTGAGGAGTCGGAACTGTTAAGGATTGGTGACAAACACCATCTTCGCTAAATCTGCCGAGTTTAATTGCGGTGCCGCCTAAGTCGATGCCGATTACTTGTATCATGAGGATTTGAGTTTGTAGTGAGGACTTCAGTTTTGTTTAGTCCTATTTGAGTGCGTGAAAATTACCGACGGAAGCGGCGCTTAATTGCTAAGAATATCATGCCGATCGCCCAACTCGACCAAAATGCTAGATATAGGCAAGTTCGGCCATTCAATTCACCCGGGCACACCTGACGCGCCGCTGCGATTCCCATCCCCAGAAAAACCTAAACCATTCCCAACAAACACCGCCTCAATCACATTCCCATATCCAACATCATCCTCAACCACCGGTAGCGGAAATCGCGTCAAAATCTCCCGCCCAATATCCCCCGCCACCTGCGACAATTCCCCGCTACCCATTCTACCAAACAAACCCAGCCTGCGCGCCAATTCCTGCAGCGAAGCCACCGCATCCGCAGGGGCGGTGGATGATGCGTGCGTCTCCTCCTCAAACAATCGAGTTCCAAACCGTCGCAACCAACCAGCCAATTCACTATCTTTAAGCCGTTTTGCGATTAAAAATCCCGCGACATCCCCTCGACTCCAGCCAGCATTTACCCCTTCCAGAATTTCCATAAATTTCGATTCGTATTCCGCGTCTGTGAGGGTGGGGCGGATGGGGGTATTTTGGGGTTTTGGTGGGGGTGTGGTGCCCAATAGGCGCTGAATTAGTTGTTTGAGGAATTGCCAAATTTTGTTTAGCATTTGTGGTATAGGGATGGGTGGGATATTTGCTATTTTAGTCTGGTTTCAATCGAGAGCCTCTGGGGCTGCATTGTTGTTTGAAACTAAGATTAATATAATATATTCCTGAAGACAGATGCAGCGATCGCTCTTTTGTAACAACTGACGCATCCTTCTGCCTAAAGAAACATCGCCTTTAGACTGCTAATTTGTTAAGATTTATACACAGGTCAGGGACAGCTACACAGGTGCAAATTTATCAGAATTGTCAGGGAAGAACAAAGCAGACGAAGAAATTATCCCAGAAAATGCTTAAAAATTTCTTGCCCTGACGCTCAAAGGCAAGCAAATCGTGAATATCGAATTATTAACAGAAAAACTAGAACAACTTAAACAACGTTCCAATTCTAGCAAAGGAACGATCGACCAAATCGAAAACTGGTTAATCGGTTCCCACATTTTGCAGAGATTGCGGATTAATCCTTACTACGTAGCCGGCGATACTGTCAAGAATGTTAAAAGAATTACTTCAGAATTTCTGCACGGGGTAAAAGCAGGCACTTTTGACCTGCACTGGGACATTCACTGCCCGCACTGCAACATGATAGCAGACGAATTCAAGGATTTGGCAGACGCATCGGAAATGTCTTTTTGCCCGATGTGCGATCGCGAGTTTAACATTGATTTGCTCGATCGCGTCGAAGTTACGTTTTCCCTCAACAAAGAAATCGAAGACCCGAAACTGCGCCCCGTCTGTGCTCCCCCTCCCGTACTTCAGAACAAACTGCAACTGATAACACCTTTATGCTGCTGTGCATCCGAAATAATTATCTTAGAAAGCGGTCAATATCGGTACTGCTGTCCCCTCACCTTAGCTAAAGGAATTTTAAAAGTAGAAGGCGAAGCCACAGAAGAAATACAAGAAATTAAAATCAAGCAGTTAACGGGGCCAGATTTTGACAAACAAAAGCTGACTGTGCGTCCGGGAAAAGTTAAAATCGAACTAACTAATACCGAGCACAATTTGTCCGGGCTGATTTTGCATCCCGATGAATTGCCCGAAGAATTGACATTAGAACAACTGCCCCTGCGACTGTCAGGAATGCAACTGCTTCACCACCCAGATTACAAGCGTTTGTTCGGCGAAGCAGCGATATCGGAAAGAGAGCGAGTCAAGATTCGCGCGATTACTATTATGTTTACCGATATTACTGGTTCTACCAGAATGTACGAAACCCTAGGAGATACTAAAGCATACAATATTGTGCGCGATCATTTTGAAATTTTATTTGAGTCGGTAGAGCAATTTGGCGGCAAAGTCATTAAAACCATCGGCGATGCCCTTATGGCTTCTTTTATCAGCAACGAAGAAGCAATTATGGCGGCTGCTGCTGCTGTCGCCAGTTTCAGAAAGTACAACTCTACTCGCCCGCCTGCAGAGTGGATTCGTGTTAGCGTGGGCATTCACCGAGGGACGGCTTTGCTGGTAAATCTCAATAATGCGATCGACTATTTCGGCTCTACAGTCAACAAAGCGGCTCGCATTCAAAATCTTTCTAAAAGTGACGAAGTTTCGTTTTCCGAAGAAGTTTATCACGACCAAGCATTTTTGACAGCCTTAAAAGCTACAGGTGTGTCGGAAATTCACAAACGTGTTGAAGATTTAAAGGGAATACAAGGCCCACAAATCGCTTATACGGCGAGGATTAACACGGAATCTGTTATCGCTTTGGCTGCTGAACTAATCGCTGAAAAAAACTAATTCATGAAGGGACGAATATATTGGTTTGTAGGCTCTTTGTGGGAACCACTTAGCAATGAAAATTTAATAACTTAAGCGATTATATCGTTTCCGGTAGCATCGTCAGGTGATTTAACCGCAGAGGGCGCAGAGAACACAGAGGAAGACAAGAGAGAGATGAATACAGAACTATGAAGCGCGGATTTGATCTGACTCGATTTTATAATTCCGATGCTACCGGATTTGATATTACTCGTTACCAGGAACAGCCTGGTAACGATTAGTATGCTCAATGCCCAATCCCTCCGCTTCGCTCCGCCCAATGCCCAATGCCCTGTTTGGCCAATGCCCGATAGTACCTCATCTTTCTGAGAAAGGCTATAGAACAATACGGTTCACTTAACATATTTATGCCCCGGAGATCCCCCTCGCATCCCCATTAGGTCGGGGGACTTTGAGAGCATTCTTGTCCCACCCCCTACTCCCCTTCTTAAGGAGGCAGGGTGGTTTTATTGTGGGGAGAAGAAATCTGAAACGACAGAAAGCACCGCTCAAAGCTCGCGTCTGGGACGCAAGTGTTATATTAATAAAGGTACGTAGTTGGGCTTTAGCCCTCTTTATATATACGTCTAAAGAGGGCTAAAGCCCAATTACGTACCTATTTCTAGGATGACAATAAAACCACCCTGCTTCTTAAGGGGTGTGCCAGGGAGATCGTCTTAAGTAAACCGTATTGGGCTATATATTAGATCAAAAGTATTTAACATCGTCCTACTAAATTAGCAACAATTAATGCTAGTTCAACGGGTTTCACAGGCTTAGTAATATGCCTTTGAAAACCTGCCTCGATCGCCTTTTTGCGTTCGGGCTTGCTCGCATAGGCAGTCAGCGCAATGGCTGGGATTTGTCCTCCGGCTGCCTCAGCAAGAGCTCGCACTTCTCGAATCAAGAAATACCCATCTTCCTCCGGCATGGCGATATCGGAGATCAGCACGTCGTATTTGCCGGGATTTTCAGTCAAAGCAGCCATCGCACTTCTGGCAGATGCAACTGTCACAACCTCCGCCCCGTAGCTTTCGAGCACAAATTCCAATAACTCGCGGGTATCGATGCGATCGTCTACAGCTAAAATGTGCAAGCCTTCGAGAGAAGGGACGGTATCGCTAGATGCGTCGCCTGAACCTGCAGCCAATACAGTTGGTGGGAAATCGATCGCCCCTGTCAACACTTCAGCCGAGTCTGGCAAAGGCAATCTCACAGTTATTGTAGTTCCCTGTCCCTCCCCCGGACTCTCGGCGAGCACGATTCCCCCGTGCAATTGCACCAGATTGTAGACGATCGACAAACCCAATCCCAGCCCTTGATTCGTCTTAATGCTGCTAGAATCTCCTTGGCGGAAGCGATCGAAAATATGCGGTAACAACTCCGGCGCAATGCCTTTTCCCGTGTCAGTAACTCGAAGTTGAGCGCGAAGCTCGATCGGCTCCAAGGAAACTTCCACTCGTCCCTCCGGTGGAGTAAACTTAATCGCATTAGACAGAATATTCCACACAACTTGCTGCAAGCGATCGGCATCGCCTAAAACAGTTATAGAAGTCAACTCCGAAACAATTTCAATGTTTTTGGTATCCGCTGATAGTTGAACCCCGTCGAGCGCAGCTTGCACCACTAACTGCAGATCCATCGGACTGGTATCGAGAACGAGCTTGTTGCCAGTAATCCGCGAAATATCCAGGATATCTTCGATTAACTGAGCTTGCGCCAGCGCGCTCCGCTCGATCACCTCTAGAGCGCGATCCGCGACGGCTTCCTTCAGCTTCCCGCTACGCAGCAGCTTCGCCCACCCCAGGATCGGAGTCAGGGGATTGCGGAGTTCGTGGGAGAGATTCGCCAGAAATTCGTCTTTAGTGCGGTTAGCAATTTCTGCTTCTTGGCGGGCAAACTGTTCCTGTTCCAATAACTGCGATCGCTCTGTCTCAAACTGCTTGCGAGCAGTGATATCCTCCAAAGACAGCAAAATCATTAAAGCTTGGTCTTCTCGTTCAAGTTTGCAAGCATTCAGCAGCATAGTTTTGGAGCCGATATTCTCAAAGAAATGAGTCAACTCAAAGTTTTGAAGCTGAACATCGCTCACCAGAATATCTTCCAGAATCCATCGCAATTGCGGGATATTCCACTGCCCGTTTCCTAGCTCAAACAGCGAAGATTGCGCTGTTTCTGAGGATAAAACCTGAAACGTTTCATAGAACGATCGATTTGCTTTGTGCACTCGGAAATCAGCATCTAGCGTGACTAAAGGCGTTTGCACAGTTTCCACAATAGCTTCAGCGTAGTTGCGCGCCTCCTCCAAAGTTCTGGCACTGCGTTTTAGAGCATCAATATCGATCAAAACCATCACCACGCCCTCAATCTGGTTTTCCGTGGTGCGGTAAGGGCGAATGCGGAGGTTGTACCAATATCCCGACAAAGTTTTAACTTCTCGTTCTTGCGTCTGGAGAGTATCAATTACCTCCAAAATCATCTGTTCCAAGTCAGGAACATCAAGAGTCGATCGGATGTCGCTAAAGGGTCGTCCAATATCTGTGATAATTAGATTAAAAAGTTTCTGCGCCGTGGGCGTAAATCGTCGAATTTCTAAATTGTTTGCCAGCATTAAAACTGGGATATTGATACTAGCAAGCAAGTTTGTCAAATCGTTATTGACCAGGCTTTGTTCGAGATTTCGGCTGCGAAGTTCCTCGTTAGTGGTGGTGAGTTCCTCGTTAGTAGCTTGAATCTCTTCTTTAGCAGTTTCTAGTTCCTCGTTGATGCTTTGCAGTTCCTCATTGCTGGAGAGGACTTCTTCATTGGCAACTTTGAGGTCTTGGTTGAGATTTTCCTGCTCTTGGATTAGCGAGTGCAGGTGCGATCGCGCCGCAAGTTTTTCTTGGTTAGCGGCGGCAAGCGCCTGCGTCAGCCGCTCATTTTCCGGATCGGAATCACCTCGATCGCCATTTTGGGCGGTGACGGTGGAAAAGTCGCTCGCGGGGGCTAAAACTTCTTCAAACAGCACCAAAAAATAGCGTGCTGCGGTGGTGCGCGACTGGAACGGCACCACCTGAAGATTCACCGCAGACGATCGCCCGCCCCATTCAACCAATACCCTTTCTTTCCTAACAGTCGCGTTCTGCGTTTGTGCCTGAAAAATTGCGGTGCGAAGATCCACAAGCAAGCCTCCCCTTGCCATTGTCAGCAAGTTTAAGTCCGGCGTTCCGGCTACCACTCTAAAGTAAGGATCGATATCTCCCCGCACTTGCAGGATTTTCATCTGCTCGTTAACAAGCACGCTGGCTGGGGCGTAGCGATTCAAAATCAGTTGGTCAGTTTCGCGTTCTAAGTCAAAATTATCGATCGAATTTTCTTCATTCATTCTCTGTTCTAGAGCAGCTTTAACGACGGGATAGGAACTCGGCGCGAACGAAAATGTGGGACGAGTCGCCGTCAAGTTTTTGGCATAAATTTTAGACTTTTTATCGACAGAAGTAAACAAATATGAAAATTTCCCCGTACTTTCAGAACTGCCTAACAACAGAAAGCCTGCTGCGTTGAGACTGTAATGAAAAATCGGCATCACTTTTTTTTGCAGCGACTCTCCCAAATAGATCAGCACATTGCGGCAGCTAACTAAATCGAGATTGGAAAAAGGCGGGTCGCTGCTTAAGTCTTGTCGCGCAAATACACACAGTTCGCGGACTGCTTTGCAGATTCTATAACTACCTCCTTCTTCGGCGCGAATAAAGAAGCGAGTACGGCGTTCTGGTGAAACGTCTACCATCTGGTTTTCTGAGTAGGTGGCAGACCTCGCTTTGCCGATCGCCGTCTCGCTGATATCTGTAGCAAAAATCTGAATCGGCATAACTCGATCGCCCAAAAACTCTAACAAGCAAATGGCGATCGAATAAACTTCTTCACCAGTAGAACATCCCGCCACCCAAATCCGAATCGGAGCTTCTGGAGATTTATTTTGGGTAATGCTGGGGAAAACCAGCTCTTTTAAATTTTCAAAGGCTTCGGGATCGCGGAAGAAACTGGTAACGTGGATCAAGATTTCTTCATACAAAGCTGTGACTTCAGGCGCATTTTGTCGCAGGTATTCGGCATAATCATCCAGGTTTTCGAGCTTGTACAATACCATCCGCCGCTGGATGCGCCTCGCGATCGTTGTGGGTTTGTAGTGGCTAAAATCAACGCCTGCGGTTGATTTTAGCAGGGCAAAAATAGTTGCCAGGGCATCTCCCGGTTCGGGCGATTCTTCAACTTTTGCTAGGGAAATTGTGGAAGTTAGAAGGTGACTGCGACTATAGTTTGCCAGTTCCTCGGCAATTTTTTCCGGCGGCAAAACAAAATCGACATTCCCTGTAGCGACAGCGGTATTCGGCATACTATCAAATTTTGCCGTGTCTTGACACTGAGCAAAAGTCATGCCCCCGGCTGCTTTGATTGCCTTGAGCCCCAGCGAACCGTCTCCGTCTCCCCCGGATAATACTACAGCGATCGCCTTGTGGCCGCGATCGATCGCCAATGAGGTAAAAAACGCATCTCCCGGCATATATTTGCCATAAATCTTCTCGCGCGGGGATAGTTGCAGCACGCCTTTACACAGCACCATCTTGGTGTTGGGCGGAATAATGTAGACTTGATTCGGCTCTACAGCCATGCCGTCTTTTACCTCACTAACAGGCATTTTCGTCTGTCTGGCGAGAATCTCGGTTAGCAGACTTTTGTGATCCGGGGCTAAATGCTGAATCAGCACAAACGCCATACCCGTATCTACCGGCAAATGGCTGAGTAGCCCCGTGAAAGCTTCGAGTCCTCCTGCTGAGGCGGCAATCCCCACAATCGGAAAGGGGGCTTCAGTTTCGGCTAATTGTTGGCTGTCGAGGGCGGCTGGGGCGATCGATTCTGCTGGTTTAATTTCAGGGGAAGATTGATTAGAAGTCATGATGTGAATTCCGGGACTTCAGCTAATCAGTAGCATACATATTTTGTAAGCCGACCACTGAGTAATTTTTACTATTTTTATTTTAACTTAAATTGTCGGCATTCTCCCGCTTTATTAAGGATTGAGGAGGTATTTATAACTATTAGACCTTTTGCAAAAGTCAAATTTACCCCCCTTAGTCCCCCCTTATTAAGGGGAGAAATAAGAATAATCTTGCTCCCTCTCCTTAATAAGGGGAGGGTTGGGGTGGGGTGCTTTGGATTTTTGCAAGAGTTAGTTCTATTACACACCTCCAAAACTTCTGATTTGCGATCGATATTATTAGGCTTTGGGCTTTCTTTTTCCTAATTATTGGAAATGTCTGTGACCTATGAGCGCGATCCGATCGCTCTATCTGCTATTGTGCGAGACGATAGCGCCATAGTTAGTTAAGGAAAAGCGATCGTCCTAGTCCCCGGTGATGCCGGGAGAAACCCAGGGTGGATTAATTGTCATCCTAGAAATAGGTACGTAATTGGGCTTTAGCCCTCTTTAGACGTATATATAAAGAGG
>NZ_JAUBTX010000012.1:0-4614 GCF_036705185.1 Microcoleus sp. B4-D4
GCCAACTGCCAACTGCCAACTGCCAACTGCCAACTGCCAACTGCCAACTGCCAACTGCCAACTGCCAACTGCCAACTAACAACTAACAACTAACTATTTGCTTTTGGGTAAAACACATCGCAATTCCTTTTTCATAGTAAGCCGCTTCGTTAATAAAAATTGGATAGACCGTCGATTTACCTTCATAGAAGACCGACTCGCCCTCAAAGGTCAAAAACATCGGATCGCCGGGATTTAGGGCTTGATAATCTCTGGATTGTAGCTGAGGATGAATCATTGCCTGAATCTCTCCCTTTTCGTTTCTGGGATAGTCGATCGCCCCGATGGTGTGATAAACAGTCAGGGGATTTGTTGCAGCAGGCATTGTGCCTTGATTGTAGCTTTCTACGCAGTCTAAAATTGTGCCGACAACCTGCTCGGTTTGCTGAAATAAAGAGGCATCTAATACGCCTTGTGGCACTGCACCAACTTCCAGCGTACCGCCTAATTCGGAAATCGATCGCAGCAAAGGACTATCATAATTGTTGGTTGCCGAAACCAGCAGCTTGAGGTGGGGATACACAGAGGTTAAATAAGCTGCTAGTTGCAGGTTAAAAGGATGCTGGCTGGCGAGAATAAATGTTAGCCCCATGTTGGATGTGGTGCTGTGCAAATCGATAATTAAGTTTTGCTGCGGAGTAGTTTTTGAGCTAACAATGTGGTAGATTTCTTTTGCCCGCTGCGCTTCGTAGGTGGAGAGGTGGGGATTTTGTAAATCTTGCTGTCGAAAGCAGCGGTTGAGGTCGATATCGACGTAGCGTCTGCCGATTTCGGAAGCTTTGGGATTGGCTAGCAGGGCGATTGTTTCAAAAGTCGATCGCCCAATTAACTGTGGCGCGCGATCGAACTTCTTCACTAGGTAAATGCCTGTGAGTTCGTTTCCGTGGGTTCCTCCCACTATGGCAACACGTTTTATTGGATTCATAAACAAAAAACTCCTATCCCAAGCCTACCATGATTTGTCATCAGTTGGTGACAAAGACCTCAGAAACCGGATTTATCTTGATATTTTCTGTTACTCAACCAAAGATTCGTAGAAACCCGGTTTCTTGGCCCGATGCGAAAATCTCAGAAACCGGGTTTCTTTCTACATTTCTCGTCACCCAACCAAAGACTCGTAGAAACCCGGTTTCTTGGCCTCGATGCGTAAATCTCAGAAACCGGGTTTCTCTCTATATTTCTCGTCACCCAACCAAAGACTCGTAGAAACCCGGTTTCTTAGCCCATCTCTAGTTGCTTGGCTCATGCCTACGATTGCTATTCCATATAATGAGTATAATGGTAAATAGCTAAAAAAGGGATTTTAGATATGGGACTGAAAGAGTATTTTGATTTTTTAGCACCGGATGATATTCGCATTAAAGGACATCGCATCGGGATTGAGACGGTACTGTATGAGTATTTGTATCGGGAACGCACCCCAGAAGAAATTAAGCAACTCTATCCATCTCTAACTTTGGCAGAAGTTTATACGACTATTTTATATTATTTACAAAATCCAGAATCAGTAAGTAGATATTTGCAAAATTGGTTGGAATGGTCGCATCAGCAGCGAAATATCCAAGTAGCAAATCCCCATCCGGCGACAGAAAGATTACGGAAATTGAAAGCTGAACGGGAAAGACAATCTATTATCCAGGGTGCTTGAGAAATGGGCGCTCAAATATTTAATGGACGAGAATGTTACGCCCATTTATGCTACACAAGTTCGGCGAAAACGCCCTGATTTAGTAGTTTGGGCAGTGGGCGACATTGGTACACCCCAAAAAGCACTCTCGATCCGGAGATTAATGCTTGGCGTTATTACGATCGCCACCGCGAACAAATCGATCGCATTATTGTTTCCCATCAAACCGATGATTGAAAGAGTGAGGTTGTATTAAGAGTGAAAATTTTCCGAATCGCAATTTTTACTCGAATTCTAGAAAATTTACAGGAATATGAGCTTGAAAATTGTGGAAATCTCGATCGGTTGTAAAAATGGAATAGCTGCGACGATGGGCAGCAGCACAGATGAGAAAATCAGTATTTGAACCTTGGATGCCATTGCGACGACAGGTATTACAAAATTCAGCAGCGATTTCGTAGTCTGCCTCAACTAAATTCAAGTCGGGAAAAGCGCGTAAAGTATTGCGGAGACGATCGAATTGTTCGGATGTGCGAACACCAGACAATATTTCCTGTCGAATGCTTCCGAGCATTATAACTCGACCATTGGCAATGAGCGATCGCAGTTGATTCACCACAGCAGCATTCATTTCTGGAGAATTCCGGCGCAACGCTAATGACCAAATAGCCGTATCGACAATTACATTCATGACGGGATACCTAGGCTATATTTCGCTGCTGTTTGTAATCGTAACTTTCTTGGTAGTCGATCGTACCAAAGAGTTCTAAGATTTTGATCTGCTTCAGGCGTTGAATGTATTCGCGCAAGGCGATTTCAACTAGGGTTTCGATCGTCATTTCTCCCGTCAGTTCGATCGCCTCTTGCAGCAGTGCCGTATCCACATTCAGGCTCGTTACCATTGGTTTTCCTCTTTTTAACCGTTCTCCTAATTATATCTGTCTTGCCTTGCCCCATGCGTGAATCTCAGAAACCGGGTTTCTCTCAATATTTCTCGTCAGCCAACCAAAGACTCGTAGAAACCTGGTTTCTCGCCCCATGCGAAAATCTCAGAAACTGGGTTTCTCTAGATATTTCTTGTCACCCAACCAAAGACTCGTAGAAACCTGGTTTCTCGCCTCAATGCGGTTTCTCGCCTTCACAATCGCGCCGAATCTTTCCCGGAGTACCCAAATCTCTGTCAGAATAGAAACAAGATGGCGGGGAAACACGCGGAGAGACAAAGGGCATGACGCGAGAAGAAGCAGTGCGGCGAATTCACCGGGCGGCTGAGGAAAAATTGACGGAACTGGATTTGGCGGGGTTGGAGTTGGAGGAATTGCCGCCGGAGATTGGCAAGTGCACTGGGCTTGAGACTTTGGTGTTGGGGGAAATTTGCTATGATAGTTTGAGCGATCGCACTATTATATATTCTGTAAATTACCAGCTATGAACATTCAGTTGGTTGACTCCTTAATTCAAGTCATTGAGTCGCTGACACCTGAAGAGAGTTTGCTGTTTCAAGAAAAACTCTCGGCTAGGGCGATTCAGAGTACGCCTGGAGTCTGTGGAGGAAATGCCCGGATTCGCAACACCCGCATTCCTGTTTGGACACTGGTTTCGCTTCACCAACAGGGGGCTGATGAGGCTGAGTTACTGCGGAATTATCCAGGTTTGTCGGATCGCGATTTAGAGAATGCTTGGCGTTATTACGATCGCCACCGGGAAGAAATCGATCGCATTATTGTTTCTCATCAAGCCGATGATTGAAAGGGTGAGGCTGTATTCTAATGAAAATTTCCCGATCGCAATGGTCGAGCATTTGCGTAGCCTTGAGTGTGAGGTTTTAACTTCCTTTGATGCTGGTCAAGCGAATCAAGGGATTCCTGATGACGAGGTTCTCCTATTTGCTACTGAACAAAATCGGGCGGTAATTAGCTTCAATCGCGATGATTTTGTGGCGCTACACCGGGGCGGTGAACATCATGCAGGAATTATTGTGTGTAAAGACGATCGAGATTACTTGGGACAAGTTACTATTCTTCATGCCTATCTTCAGGATGTTGATTCGCTGTTCGATCGCCTGATTCGCATCAAAAAGCAGAATCAGCCTGGGTTGAGTCATCCGGTTTTTGTGGTTCAAGAGTACGGGCGATAATTCCCCCCCACCAAGCGAAAATTCCTGTCACAATAAAATGAATCCTACCGAGAGACGAAGGGCATGACGCGAGAGGAAGCAGTGCGGCGAATTGACCAAGCAGCCGAGGAAAATTTGACGGAACTGGATTTGTCGGGGCTGGACTTGGAGGAATTGCCGCCGGAGATTGGCAAGTGCACGCAGCTTGAGACGTTGGTATTGGGGAAGATGGAAGACTGGGAATGGGTTGGTGATAAACGAACTCCGAAACTAATCACCAATCAATTAACCACACTGCCGGAGGAATTACGATCGCTGGAAAATTTGCGATCGATTAACCTCAGTGGCAATCCATTCGGAACGATACCAGAATTGCTGCTGGAAATGAAGCAATTAAAAAGTTTAAATTTAAGCAGAATTGGTTTAACAGAAATTCCAGAGGATCTCGGCCAACTGTCCAACCTGAAAAAGCTTGAAATCGCTAACAATCAGATTACAAAAATCCCAGAGGCGATCGGGCAACTGTCAAATCTGACACGGCTTGACCTCAGTGACAATCAGATTACCGTCATCCCAGAGGATCTCGGCCAACTGTTCAACCTGAAAAAGCTTGAAATCGCTAACAATCAGATTACCTCCATCCCAGAGGAGATCGGGCAACTGTCGAATCTGACACATCTTAACCTCTGGAAGAATCAGATTACCTCCATCCCAGAGGAGATCGGGCAACTGTCGAATCTGACACATCTTAACATCAATGACAATCAGATTACCTCCATCCCAGATGCGATCGCCCAACTCTCTAATCTGACACAACTTCACCTTCGTAACA
>NZ_JAUBTX010000012.1:4714-129144 GCF_036705185.1 Microcoleus sp. B4-D4
ATCAGATTACCAAAATCCCAGATGCGTTAGCAAAGCTGTGCGAAGCACTCGTCCAACTGCCCAATCTGACAGAGCTTGACCTTAGTGACAATCAGATTACCAAAATCCCAGATGCGTTAGCAAAGCTGTGCGAAGCACTCGTCCAACTGCCCAATCTGACAGAGCTTAACCTCCGTAACAATATTCAGATTACCAAAATCCCAGATGCGTTAGCAAAGCTGTGCGAAGCACTCGTCCAACTGCCCAATCTAAAACGGCTTGACCTTAGTGAGAGTCAGATAAGCGAAATCCCAGAAGCGATCGCCCAAATGCCGAATCTGACAGAACTTGTACTCTATGGCAATCAGATTACCGAAATCCCAGAAGCGATCAGCCAAATGTCGAATCTGACAATGCTTTTCCTCAATCGCAATCAGATTACCAAAATCCCAGAAGCGATCGCCCAAATGCCGAATCTGACAGAACTTTCCCTCAGTTACAATCAGATTACCCAAATCCCAGAAGCGATCGGCCAACTATCCAATCTGACATGGCTTCAACTCATTAATAATCAGATTACCCAAATCCCAGAAGCGATCAGCCAACTGTCCAATCTGACATGGCTTCAACTCAATGAGAATCAGATTACAGAAATCCCAGATGCGATCGCCCAACTGTCCAATCTGACACAGCTTCGCCTTAGTGACAATCAGATTACCCAAATCCCAGATGCTATCGCCCAACTGTCGAATCTGACAGAACTTGACCTTAGTAACAATCAGATTGAAACTATTCCTGAATGTTTGGAAACACTGCCAAAACTTAAAACACTCGATCTCCGCTGCAATCCCCTGCCCATTTCTCCAGAAGTTCTGGGGCCTGCCAACCAGAGAAAATCCCCCGGTACTCCCGCCGCCATCTTCAACTACCTACGCCAACTCCGCAGTGGCGAAGTCCTCCCCCTCAACGAAGCCAAAGTCCTCCTCGTCGGACAAGGAAGCGTCGGCAAAACCTCCCTCATCAACCGCCTCACCCACAACCAATACAACCCCAACGAACCCCAAACCGACGGACTCAACATCACAGACTGGAAAATTACAGTCAACACCAAACCCGTCAAACTCAACGTCTGGGACTTCGGCGGACAAGAAATCTACCACGCCACCCACCAATTTTTCCTTACCAAACGCAGCCTCTACCTCCTGGTGTGCAACTGCCGCACCAGCGAAGACGAAAACCGCCTCGAATACTGGCTGAAACTGATCGAAAGCTTCGGCGACGCATCCCCCGTCATCCTAGTCGGCAACAAGTGCGACGAACAACCCCTGGATCTCAACCGCAAAGCCTTGCGCGACAAATATCCCAACATCAAAGCGATTCTCGAAACCTCCTGCGAAAGCGGAACCGGAATCGACGAACTCCGCAGCGCCATCCACACCGAAATCTCCCAACTCAAAGAAGTCTACGATCTTTTGCCGCTAAGCTGGTTCCAAGTCAAGCAGCGCCTGGAAAACCTCGACAAAGACATCATCAGCATCAGCGAATACGCCACCATCTGCGCCAAAGAAAACATCTTTGAAGAAACCGACCAAACCCAACTCATCGGACTGCTGCACAACCTGGGCATTGTCCTCAACTTCCGCGAACACCCGATCCTGCAATCCACCAACATCCTCAATCCCCACTGGGTGACAGAAGGCATCTATGCCCTCCTCAGCGACGAGGCACTCAAAGTCAAAACTAAAGGCATTCTCACCTACGCCGACCTCAGCCGCATCCTCGACTCAAATAAATATCCCAGCCACCGCTACCACTGCCTCACTGGGTTGATGGAGGAATTTGAACTCTGCTTCCCCGTCAGCAATTGCCCGCCGACTTTCCTCATCCCCGGCATCTTGCCCAAAGAGGAACCGCAAAACACCAAACTCCAAGGCGAAACCCTGGAATTTCAATATCACTATCGCATCCTCCCCGACAGCATCCTCTCGCGCTTCATCGTCCTCACCCACGAGAAAATCCACAACCGCACCCACTGGCGCACGGGGGTTATGCTGGAGTACAGGCAAGGCGCTGAGGTGTACAACATCGCCCGGATCAAATCTGACCCGGAAGATAAGAAAATCTTTATTGCCGTTAGCGGGCGGGAATCGACGCGGCGTTCTTTCCTCAGCATGATTCGCGATACGTTTACCAAAATCCACAATTCTTTTGCCAATCTGGAAATCAGTCAATGGGTGCCAGTTCCCGGTTATCCCGATGCTGAACCGCTGGATTATGATGAATTGCTAGGGCTGGAGGATATGGGCGAGACTAAGGTTCGGATCGGCAAACTTAAACTCAAACGCGATTTGCGGCAGTTGCTGGATGGGTATGAGTCGATCGAACTTCGGCGCAGAAAGCAAAAGGGCGATCGAGATTTAGACTATACAGAAGACGGTTATCCTGGAATTAACATTCACGTTCATCAAAACAATCTCGATCGCAGTTCTAAAACAACTCATCAAAACGGGCGCGGCGATAACTTTGGGGGTGATCGAATTCAAGGCGACAAGATAATGGGCAATTCCGATGAAACTCCCTAATGCTGAAGCTGCGTTTATTGATATTCACAAACTTCGGGACTATAGCTTGAACATCCAGCACGATCGGGGAAAACACAAAGCTCGGTTATTTCTTGCTATCCTAGGGTTAAGTGCTGAAGATGCCGAAGAACTGGAATTTATCCTGTTAGAAGCGATTCAAATCTACGATGCCATCTCCTCCAGCCAAGATGAATACGGTCAACGCTATCTGGTCGATTTCCCCCTAACCCGCAATGGAAACACCGCAACAATTCGCAGCACTTGGATTGTCCGTTCTACAGAAACGTTCCCCCGACTTACTAGCTGTTACATTCGGAGGTAAATTATGGTAAAGGCGATCGTCAAGTTAGAATTACTCGATGTTGTTGCCATCAAAGAAGATTTACCCGATGCTAATTTACTCGCAGGTCAAGTGGGTACGATCGTCGAGGTTTTAGCTCCAGAAGTTTACGAAGTCGAATTCAGCGACGACGACGGGCAAACTTATGCGATGTTGCCACTACACAGCAGTCAACTGTTACAACTAAAATATAAGTCTACAGCAGAAAATACCCCCATGTCTAATACTATTCATCAATACGGTCAAGGCGATAATGTTGGCGGTGATAAAGTTGGAGGTGATAAAGTTGGAGGTGATAAAGTTGATAACTCGCAAGCCAACAACCTAGAAAACGCTAAGGTTTCCGGTGTTATCGGCCGCGACAACGCCCAAGTTAGTAATAGCCAATTTAACCAAAACAATAACGCCAATACGGCAGAAATCCTGAAACTGATTTCATCAATGCGTGACACCGCCGATCAGTTTCCCGAAGACATCCGCGATGAGATAATTATTGATATTGAAGATGTCGAAGCGGAAATTAAGAAACCGGAAAACCAATGGAATAAAACTCGATTAAAGAAAAGCTTAACAGCTCTTGTAGCGGCGGGTACTGCGATCGGAGTTGGTATCTCAGGTGCTGTTGACTTTGCTCACAAGGCGATCGATTTAGGCGAGAAAGTGGGTATCGAAATCCAGCTACCGTCAGGACACTAAATCATTTAAAATTAAGGTGATTCGGGCGATCGCCCCCACAGCCAAAATCCCGGTATTGCCATGCGAAAAATTGTACTCTTCATTGCATCGAGTTTGGACGGTTATATCGCGCGATCGAATGGCGATATTGACTGGCTGTTTACAGACCAAAATTACGGTTATACTAAATTCTTAGATAGCATCGATACAGTCCTAATGGGGCGCAAAACCTACGAACAAGTTCTAACTTTTGGCGAGTATCCCTACCAAGAAAAAAAAAGTTATGTTTTTACGAAAAATCTAGATTTTCAAGCCACTTCAGATGTCGAAGTGGTAACAGATTTAGAGAGTTTTGTCAATGACTTGCGCTTGCTTGAGGGCAAAAATATTTGGTTGGTGGGAGGTGCTCTGCTGATTCGCGATTTCCTGAATCAAAACTTTGTCAACGAAGTGATTCTATCGGTGCACCCGATTATTTTGGGCGAGGGAATTCCTTTATTTACTAATCCCATAAATACTACAACTTTGCAGTTAACTGGATGTCAGACATATAGTTCTGGTATGGTTCAGCTATCTTATGATGTGGCGGCTTGAGGGCGTGCTTTGTTGTTAAGCGGATGATGAAATATTTTTGCTGCTGGTTGCTATTAATATCTATTTTCTCGGTCGCGCTGCCGGCTGAGGCATCTGTTTGCCGAAATTATCAAGGGCACGAGATTTGCATTGTCGATATCAAACGCAGTGCGAAAAATTATTGGGAGTACAGGGTAACTCTGAGTGTGGATCGAGTTAAACAGCCTCTGGAAGTCTACAATTGCCGCGATCGCACTACGGTTAAGAAAGATGGCCGTGTTTTGGCGTTTGGACAAAACAACCCTGGTGAAATTGTCTGCAGTTTTTTTGACCGAAAATAGTTTTGCTAATTGATTGATCTCGTGTTCCTATAATCGGGAGTATCTATAATACAATAGGGTTCACTTAACATATTTATGCCCCGGAGATCCCCCTCGCATCCCCCTTAAGAAGGGGGACTTTGAGAGCATTCTTGTCCCACCCCCTACTCCCCTTTTTAAGGGGGGTTAGGCAGGGTGGATTAATTGTCATCCTAGAAATAGGTACGTAATTGGGCTTTAGCCCTCTTTAGACGTATATATAAAGAGGGCTAAAGCCCAACTACGTACCTTTATTAATATAACACTTGCGTCCCAGACGCGAGCTTTGAGCGGTGCTTTCTGTCGTTTCAGATTTCTTCTCCCCACAATAAAACCACCCTGCTTTTTAAGGGGGGTTAGGGGGGATCGTCTTAAGTAAACCGTATGGATCTATAATATTAGTTCGCAGTGCAAACTTCAGTCCGCACTACGAACCAATAGCGGGAACACTAATGCGTTTTTAGGCACATTAGTGAATATTTTTGGCGCTTAAACTTTGGCCACACGATCGCCATTGGGAAGATGTTCTATCTCAGCAGCCTCTTGACTGTAAGAGTTCTCGCCCGCAGCGCCGTAATAGTCTCGATACCATTCTACAAACTTTTGGATACCTTGGGCGATCGGCGTACTGGGCTTAAATCCTACATCCTGCATCAAATCACTTACATCTGCATAGGTAGAAAGTACGTCACCGGGCTGCATTGGCAAAAAATTCTTAACGGCTGTTTTCCCCGTTGCTTTTTCAATGACTTCGATAAAAGTCAACAATTCCACAGGGGAATGATTGCCAATATTATAAATCTTGTAGGGAGCCGTGGTGGCAGAATTTTGGGCGATCGATTGAGGCGGTTTTGCCATGACTCGCACAACTCCTTCAATTACATCGTCAATGTAAGTGAAATCGCGCTGCATTTTGCCGAAGTTGTAAACGTCGATGGGCTTGTTTTCGGCGATCGCCTTGACGAATTTGAAATAAGCCATATCCGGTCTTCCCCAAGGGCCGTATACTGTAAAAAAGCGCAATCCCGTAATCGGCAAACCGTACAAATGGCTGTAGGAATGAGCCATCAGTTCGTTAGCTTTTTTGGTGGCGGCGTAAAGGGAAATCGGATGATCGACGTTATCGCTAACTGCAAAGGGAACTTTAGTATTAGCACCGTAAACAGAACTGGAAGAAGCAAAAACTAAATGCTCGATTTTGCTGTGGCGACAGCCTTCTAAAATGTTGATAAATCCTGTCAGGTTGCTGTCTGCGTAGGCGTGAGGATTTTCCAGCGAGTAGCGAACGCCCGGTTGACCGGCGAGGTGAACAACACGGTCAAATTTTTGGTCTTGGAAAAGTTGGGATATGCTAGGGCGATCGCTCAAATCTAAATATTGAAAAGTAAATTGCGAATGCGTCTGGAGTTGAGCTAAACGCGCTTTTTTGAGGTTGACATCGTAATAGTCATTTAAGTTATCGATGCCGTAAACTTGTTGCCCTTGGGATAGCAATCTTTGGGCTAAATGATAGCCGATAAAGCCTGCTGCACCAGTTACTAAAATTTTCATAAAAACATTCGGTAAGTAGGAAAATCGGTCACAAAGCGTACTGAGAGGGAAATGACTCGTGCGACTTACCATACAACATATCGCAAGTATGTCACTATTCAACATCTGCTGGGAAAGCTAGAAAATCCCCGTAGGGTGCGGATTCATATCAATTCCTCTCTTCATCGTCCTGTATTCATTTCTCTCTGTGTTCTCTGTGTTCTCTGTGTTCTAGTAAGGTTAAATCATTCCGATTCAACCGGAAACGATATCACCGACAATCTGCCCAGAAAGCTGGGAAATCTCACAGATCCGCACCATACACATACCTTAAACAGTTGGCATAGGTCGCGCGACGTTTTTAAGATGGGGATTTACACCTCTGTCTAAAAACATTCTGCGTCAACCATTGCTTTTTTAATTTGGATAATCGGAATGATTTAACCGCAGAGAACGCAGAGCACGCAGAGGAAGAGAAGAGAGGAGAGAGATGAAGCGAAGCAATGGCGGAAATTAAGCGATTGCTTCGTTTCACTGGCAATGACAAACTATTTATTACACATCCTGCGTTAAAATTTGCCGTCTACTGCTGAGACGCAGCGTTCGCAAATTGCCGGATGTTCGATCGACTCTCCGACGTGGGTTGAGTAGTTCCAGCAGCGATCGCACTTTTGGCCGTCTGCTTTGACTACACCAATCGCCAACTCTGGAGATTGGTAACTGTACGGCAATTCTGGCATTGCTGCATTCGATTCGATCAGTTCAACTTCTGAGGTGATGAACAAATAGCGCAATTCGTCTACACCGTTGCTACCACTTGCAGAATGATGGTGTACAGCTACTTCAGCAGGAGTTTTTGCTTTGGGTGCCGCACTTAATTCTGCTTTCGGGATTGCAGGTATTTCTGCAAAACTTTGTTGGGCTGCGGATGTTTGCGCCTGTATTGGTACAAGCGCTGTCTCTACTACGGGCGCTAGTACGATCGCCTGTGTTTCTACAAGCATAAGCGCAGTTGTTTGTCCCAGCACATCGGCTGTCAGAGAATCAATTGTTTGTCCAATTTCTTGACGGTTTTCTGCAAACAGCAAGTGACGGAAAGCAAACCAGATTGTAAATAAGATACCGATGACTTTAAAGAAGACTTCCAAGAGAGGAATTTGATTCATCGTATCCAAAACTGCCAGGGTTACTCTACCCGTTACCAATACAGAAGCTAACAGCCCTAGCGTTACCAGAACTTTTTGGTATTCTGTGATAAAGTTGCCCGCGTATTCAGGCAAATCAGCAATAAACTGGGCGCTGCGATCTAACACTTGCTGCAAGTCTAAAGCCGATTCTTCTGGGGTAGAATACTCTACAATTTCAGAATCTGCATCGCGCTTAGCGACTGTTTGTTGCTCAACACTAACAGTCTTTATTGTCAAGTTTTTTGCAACACTTGCAGCTTTTTCTTCCTGTCGATCTTGTACTGCTTTTGCTTTCTCCTCTGCGGTTAGTTCGATCGCTGAATTTTGCGATCGCACATAATCCACCAATTCTTCGCTGCTAGGATTCAAAGCTTGTAGTTGCTGTCTTTTTTCGACATCGGGAACGTACAATAAAACCTTAGCTTCCAAAGAAGAACCGATCGCCTTTTCAGTCCTGGCTTTTTCCAAAACCTTGTTAACTTCACCGCGTACTTGTCGCAAATATTGCCAGCGCGCAGCCAATTCTGGATTGTGCCACGAAGCGTCAAGTTGCACCCAACCAGCCTCAAATACTGACTTGTAGGGAGTTGGATAGGGAAGGTACTGCCAAATATCCTCAGCCATGTGACACAACACAGGTGCGATCGCCCTTGCCAAATTCTCCACAGCGATCGCAATTACCGTCTGACAACTGCGGCGGCGCTGGGCATCTGTCGCGCTGATATAAAGTCGATCCTTGGCAATATCCAGATAGAAATTAGACAAATCCACCGTGCAGAAATTCTGCACTGTTTGGAAGAATCGGGAAAATTGGAAGTTTTCAAAAGCATCTTGAACTTCCGCAAAAACTTCGCCCATTCTGTGCAGCATATAGCGATCGAGTTCTGGCAAATCCTCGTAAGCTACAGCATCTTTTGCCGGATCGAAGTCGTGCAAATTCCCCAGCAAAAACTTAGCTGTATTGCGAATTTTGCGGTAAACATCCGATTGCTGTTTGAGAATGTTTTTGCCCAACGGCACATCGGCAGAATAGTCTACCGAAGACACCCACAACCGCAAAACATCTGCCCCGTATTCCTTAATTACGACGGCCGGATCGACGACATTGCCTTCAGATTTGCTCATCTTGCGGCCTTTTTCATCCAGTACAAAACCGTGAGTCAAAACTGTTTTGTAAGGAGCAATGCCGTTGGTTGCTACACTGGTTAGCAAGCTGGATTGAAACCAGCCCCGATGTTGGTCTGAACCTTCCAAATAAATATCAGCAGGATAGTTTAATTCCGATCGCCCTTGCGCCACAGCAGCCCAGGAAGAACCGGAGTCAAACCACACATCCATCGTGTCCGTACCCTTGCGGTAAGTGCGGCCATTGTTGCGGTAAGATTCTGGCAGTAATTCGGCGATCGGCAATTCCCACCAAGCATCGGAACCCTTCTCGGCAAAGATGGCTTGTACGCGGGCGATCGTTTCTTCATTTAACAGCGGTTCGTTGGTTTCTTCGTCGTAGAATACCGGAATGGGAACGCCCCAAGTCCGCTGGCGAGAAATGCACCAATCTGCTCGATCGCCCACCATTGCAGTAATTCTATTTTCGCCTTGGGCGGGAATCCAATTCACATTAGAAATGGCTTTTAACGCTTCATCTCGGAACCCTTCAACGGACGCAAACCACTGTTCCGTCGCCCGAAAAATCGTCGGCTTTTTAGTGCGCCAATCGTAAGGATAGGAGTGAGGATAAGCTTCCTCTTTAATCAAACAATTTGCCTTTTCCAATGCCTCAATTACCGCGCTATTGCCGTTTCCGAGGACATTTAAACCTGCAAACTCTCCGGCTTCTGCGGTGAAATTTCCGTTTTCGTCTACGGGCGTTAAAACTGGCAAACCGCAGCGTTTTCCGACGATAAAGTCTTCTTGTCCGTGGCCTGGTGCGGTGTGCACCAATCCGGTTCCTGAGTCAGCGGTAATGTAGTCGCCGCCGGCCACGATCGGGCTTTCGCGATCGAACAACGGGTGTTTGTAGGTGCAGCCTTCTAATTCTTTACCTGGGAAGGTAGCCAGGATTTTTAATTCAGTATTGAAAGTTGCCGAAAGCCGATCGACCGCATCGACAGCGACTAACATAAATTGTTGTGCGATGTGGGAATTTGCCGGCGGTTCCACCACTGCATACATCAGTTCGGGATTGACGGCGATCGCCAAGTTTGCCGGAATTGTCCAAGGGGTAGTCGTCCAAATCGCGGCCCAGAGGCTCGGCATATAGCGCTTGAGCTTCGCTTGCAAAGATTTTGACAAGTTTCTGACATGAAAGCCGACGTAGATGCTGCGCGAGACGTGACCTTCGGGATATTCCAATTCTGCTTCGGCGAGGGCTGTTTTCGAACTCGGACTCCAGTGCACGGGTTTAAAGCCGCGATAGATGTAGCCTTTGAGCACCATTTGACCGAAAACGCCGATTTGAGCGGCTTCGTATTCGGGTTTCATGGTTAAATACGGGTGTTCCCAGTCGCCCCAAACCCCGTAGCGCTGGAAGGAATCGCGCTGCTGTTCCATTGTTTGCTGCGCGAAGGCGGCGGCTTTGTGGCGGAGGTCGATCGGGGTAAGATTTAGCCGATCGTCC
Source organism: Microcoleus sp. B4-D4 (assembly GCF_036705185.1). Lineage (NCBI taxonomy): Bacteria > Bacillati > Cyanobacteriota > Cyanophyceae > Oscillatoriales > Microcoleaceae > Microcoleus > Microcoleus sp. B4-D4. The sequence continues at coordinate 14,557 of NZ_JAUBTX010000012.1, forward strand.
GATTTCATGTTCTGCAATACTTTAAGTTCGATCGGCAATCCGTGACAATCCCAACCGGGCACGTAGCGAACTTTTTTGCCGCGCAGCATTTGGTAGCGGTTGATAAAATCTTTAAGGATTTTGTTGAGGGCGTGGCCGATGTGAAGTTGTCCGTTGGCGTAGGGCGGGCCGTCGTGGAGGATGAACAAATCGCCTGGGTTATTGTGGGAAAGGCGATCGTAGATTTCTTGATCTGCCCAAAATTGTTGCAATTCCGGTTCGCGACGGGCGGCGTTAGCCCGCATATCAAACTTGGTTTTGGGCAGATTTACGGTGTCTTTGTAGGATTTAGCTTCCATTTTTGAGAAACGTTTTATCTAGTTAGTTGTTAGAAGAAGGAAGAAGGAAGAAGGAAGAAGGAAGAAGGAAGAAGGAAGAAGGAAGAAGGAAGAAAGAATGCTTGTACAGCATTTTTTTCAGCCATCAATATCTTATTTTTAGTTAGGTGGACTTACTTATCAAGTCCGGTGAAATAATCATAATTAATTTTTAGCAAGGAATTTAGTCCTCTCTCGTCCTTGAAGAGCTGACAACCAGATATTCCAGTATAGGCGATCGACCGCACATTAGATCGAACCAAATCCGTAGAGAACCCTCTCTTCTCTCCGCGCCCTCTGCGGCCTCTGCGGTTAAAAAATCATTCATAAATCGAGGTGGCGCTACTGACTCAGCCAACCGAACATTTCACCAACAGTCAGATTCAAGGATTCAGCGAAGGGTGGAACGGGGAGGCGATCGCCCGGTTCTTCAAAAAATGCTATGGTGCGATCGGCAAAATAGACAAATACCAGTTCTTCTTCCGGGTCAATCAACCAGCCCATCTGAGTTCCGTGGGCGAGACTGTGGAGAATGTTGCGGACAACTTTGGTTTGGCTTTGGTCTGGGGAAATAATTTCGATTGTCCAGTCTGGGGCGATGGCGAAGGTGTTGGCGACTTCGCCGTTCTCGTCGCGGGGAATCCGTTCCCAAGTGAACACTGTAACATCGGGAACAGTCGATCGACCGCCAAAGGTGCAGCGCAATTCTGGATAGGCGCGGGCGATGCGTTGGGGTTTTAGTACCCGGTTGATGTCACCACCCAAATCGCTTTGAATCGTGCTGTGTTTTCCCTGGGGCATAGGTTTCTGGATAATTTGACCGTCGATGAATTCGCTGGCGGGTTTGGTTTCCGCGAGTTGGAGAAATTCGTCTAGAGTCAAAGGTTTAGAAGCGGTTTGAACCATTATTTTTATTCGATTTAAGTTTAATTTGATTTAAGCCTAAATGAGGAGACGGCAATGCCGTGTCCCTACAATATTATTTTGGGTAGGGACAGGGCACTGCCGTCTCCCCTATCATCTCCAAGAGTGCAACCGGAATTGATATCATTCCCTGTCGGACTGTCGGACTGGGACAAGCAATAAACGCTTAAAGAAACAGTCCCAACCCGCGGCTAAAAGCATTTCCCAGACGATCGCACAATGAAGCATCCGGCACTTTATCTCCTTCCTGTTCCCATTTTTCCACGAGTTGGCGGCCCAGGGGCGTGAGGCGAAAACTGTCGGTAATCCCTTGTCCGTCTACTTCCCGCCGCAGTACGCCGACTTGAATCAGCCACAGCAGGGAGTTTTCGGCTGCGAGTTCGGATACGGGCGATCGGGTGTAACCGCTTTCGACACCCGCGTTTGAGGCGATCGCACTTAGGAAAACACTGTTATCGCGGATGGTCTGGAAGAAGTGTAATTGAAAAGGGGAACAGCGGACGGCGCGATCGGCTCTTTTGACAGTGCGATCGGGATAACTAATAGATTTAAACGCTTCGGATGGGATAAAAGTCATTGAGAGAATTTTTGAATAGGTACTATATTTTTAATTGTTACAGATTTAGAGATTCGTAGGGGTAGTGCCCCCGTGCCTACCCCCGACCGATCGGGGCAACCACGGGGGGTTTGCCCCTACAAGAATTACACAATTTATTTAGTTTACTTATTATGACCGATACACTGAATAATATCAAGAAGTTTGTTGATTACACCCGTACTTTGAAGGGAGACGAAAAAGGCGAGGCTCAGGTATTTTGCGATCGCCTGTTTCAAGCCTTCGGTCATCCAGGCTACAAGGAAGCGGGAGCCGAACTAGAATTTCGAGTAAAGGCGAAAGGCAAAACTACGAAATTCGCCGATTTGCTGTGGCGAACCCGGTTGTTGCTGGAAATGAAAAAACGGGGCGAAAAACTGGAAAAACACTATCAACAAGCCTTTGAATATTGGCTGGAGCTAGTGCCACAACGTCCTAAATATGTAGTTCTTTGCAACTTTGATGAATTTTGGATTTATGACTTCGATCTGCAACTGCGGGAACCTGTAGACCGAGTAAATCTGGAAGAGTTACCCCATCGCTTCACTGCCTTAAACTTTCTTTTCCCCGAAAATCGCCAGCCTTTATTCAATAACAACCAAATTGATGTAACGCGAACAGCGGCTGACAAAGTTGCTCTAGTTTTTAATCGCTTAGTAGAGCGCGGCGAAAAAGTAGAAACCGCTCAAAGGTTTATCCTTCAGTGTGTAGTAGCATTATTTGCTGAAGATATCGATTTGTTGCCGCGCGGTTTATTCACCGAATTTTTAGGTGATTGCCAGATGAATCGAGTTAGTTCCTACGATTTGATTGGGGGATTATTTCGGCAAATGGGGAGCGATCGCCCCGCACCTAAAGACAGCCGCTATCGGGATGTATCCTATTTTAATGGCGGTATATTCTCAGTTGTGGAACCCATCGCCCTGACTCGCAGCGAAATCGATCTGCTATTGGAGGCAGCAAAGGAACGGTGGTCAAAGGTAGAACCTGCGATTTTTGGTGCGTTGTTTGAGTCCAGTATGGGCAAAGAGGAACGTCATGCGTTGGGAGCGCACTATACCAGCGAGGCAGACATTCAAAAAGTGGTTTTGCCTACGATTATCCGCCCGTGGCGAGAACGGATTGAAGCGGCAAAGACGCTGAAAGATTTGTTAGCACTGCGACAAGAATTACTTGATTTCAAAGTTCTCGATCCAGCTTGCGGCAGCGGTAATTTTCTCTATGTTGCTTATCGGGAACTGAAGCGGTTAGAGGCACAATTGCTAACCAAAATCCATGATAATTTCTCTCGTGCTGCTAATGCGATAGGTACGATGTCCCTGGTGAAGACAAGCCAGTTTTACGGGATTGACATCAAACCGTTTGCCGTGGAATTGGCAAAAGTGACGCTGATGCTTGCCAAAAAGTTAGCTTTAGATGAAGAAAACCAGTTGCTTAATATCGTACAAATGAACCTGCCACTGGAACTCGATCGGGCGTTACCTTTGGATAATCTCGATCGCAATATCCGCTGTGATGATGCTCTGTTTTGCGAGTGGGAACAAGTTAATGTAATTATTGGAAATCCTCCCTTTTTGGGTGGTAATCGTCTGCGACTAACCCTTGGTGATGATTATGTCGATCGTATTTTTGCTAAATTTCCTGATGTAAAAGGTAAAGTAGATATTTGTTCCTACTGGTTTCGCCTTGCTCATAATCACTTAAGGGAAGATTTCCGGGCTGGTTTAGTCGCCACAAACACCATCTCTCAAGGTCAAACTCGTCAAGCTACTTTAGACTACATCATTCAAAATGGTGGTTATATTTATGATGCAATTTCTACTCAGCCTTGGTCTGGTGAAGCGAAAGTACACATTAGTATTGTCAATTGGCTCAAGACCTCTGAGAGTAAAGAATTAACCTGCCGTATTGATTATAAAGTTGTTTCTCATATCAATTCTTCTCTCAAGGCAGAAGTCGATGCTTCTCAATCTGTAAAGATCAAGGCCAACTTAAATCAATGTTTCGTAGGAGTGCAACCTAATGATAAGGGTTTTATTGTAACTGAAAGAGAGGTAAAGCAATGGATTAAAGCCGATCCTAAAAATCAAGATGTTCTCAAGCTCTTTTCAACGGGTGCGAATCTGGCAAAGAACCCCCAGGGAAAGCCAGAGCGTTGGATTATTGATTTTGAAAATCGCAGTTTAGAAGAGGTTAGTGATTACCAGCTACCGTTCGCTCATGTTAAAAAGTACGTCAAGCCTCAACGAGAATCTAATCGAGAAGCCGTCATGCGGGAAAAATGGTGGCGATTCAAGCGCACGAATGAAGCAATGCGAAAAGCTCTAGCAACTTTACCCTTTTGTTTCGCCGTCCCAGAAACTTCAAAGTGGTCGATATTTTTAATTTCTGATTGTAATTACTTGCATGGAAATAGCTGCCATCCTGTGGCTTCAGATGACTTCTATGTTCTTGGCATCCTAACTTCAAATCTGCATCGTCAGTGGGTCAAAGCACAAAGCTCAACCCTTAAAGCCGATACACGTTACACTCACAACACCTGTTTTGAAACCTTTCCCTTTCCCCAAAATTGCCACGAAAAAACCAAAACTGAAATTCGAGCAGCCATGCAGGTTCTCCATGACTACCGCACCGAGTATATGGAGCGCAAACAGTGTGGTATTACCCAATTATACAACGAGTTTTTTAATGAACCTGCCAGCCAACTCGCCAAACTCCACGCCCAATTAGACCAACTCGTTTGCAAAGCCTACGGTATCAAAACCAACCAAGACCCCTTAAACTTTCTATTAGAATTAAATTTTGAAGTTGCACAGCGAGAAACTGAGGGATTACCGGTTGTCGCTCCCTGTTTGCGGCCTGTTGTATAAAATCCCAGTCAATTAATTACAGACGATTTTTTAATTTTTCTTGCAATAGCGATGGGGTTTGAGCTTTCAATTGGCTGGCAAATTCTGCATCGGCTGCGATTGCAGAGCGAATTTCATCTCGACGATCGTGATAATAGGCTAAAGCTGCATAGATATCAGATAAAGTAATACTTGGAGAGTGATACAGAATTTCGTCTGGTGACATTCCCATTTGTTCGTGCCAAACAACTATATCCTGAACTCGGATGCGATGTCCGGCGATCCGGGGTTTTCCCCCACATATTCCGGGAGTAATTTCGATATGTTCTTTAATGACGGCGATCGACATGGTAAGGAATTAATATAAGATATGTCTTATATTTTAGAACAGGCTAGACGAGTTTGGCTGTAAAAGCAATTTTAGGCGATCGCTTTTTTGAGTTGCAAAGACGACTACTCCAAATGTTGAAACAACCAACCAAGGAGCTAGAATCGGAAAAACAAGCGGCTGAAGTTTAAATAAATATGATGAACAGGCAAGATGCCTGTTCCACAAACAGTAAATTTTATTGTGGGGCGTTGCTCCTAGCCCGCCCCCAGAATTTAAAACCCGCCCAAAATGAATTAAAATACATTTATAAATTCCAAGAGAAACACAACTATGACATTACCAGTAGGGTGCGCGGCTCCTCAATTCAGCGCCAAAGACACAAACGGCAAAACAGTCTCCCTCTCCGACTTCACCGGTAAAACCGTAATCTTGTATTTCTACCCCAAAGATGACACCCCCGGCTGCACCAGACAAGCCCAAAGCTTCAAAGCAGCCCATGAAGAATACAAAGGCAAAGATATAGTAGTTCTCGGTGTCAGCCGCGACAACGAAGAATCGCACCAAAAATTCACAGAAAAGTACGGTTTGCCTTTTCAACTATTAGCAGATGTTGATGGCGCAATTACCAAAGCTTACGATGTCGAGAAAGGCGATTATGCCAAGCGCGTCACCTTTGTTATCGATGGCACCGGCAAAATTATTCAGGTTTATGAAGGAGACAATCTGAAAGTTGACTCTCACGCTCAAGATATTCTTGTCACCATAGTTTAGTGAGGGGTCACGGGTACGGGGGTTAACAACCTACTCTAACTATATTTGTTCCCCCAAAACTTGCACGACAAATGCGATCGAGCAGCCTAGATTGTCGTCAGGTGCGCGGTGCACAGCCTACAGTTAGATTTTGCGTGCAAATCCTGTCAACCATTCAAAATTCATGCTTTAAAAGGCTTTCACCGCCCCTAGATTCAGTCGAGGGGCGGTTTTGTCCTAGATTGAGTCATTGTGTTTCATAAAATCAGAAGTTATCCTTGCTGTAGCTGAATAATTAAGTAGGTAGGCAGATAGAGAATGACAAGCAACGACAGTATTTTGAGTTACTTAGGCCCACAAGAAGTTGAGGCAAATCTAGGCGCCGTCTTAGTGGGCAGTTTTGACAAAAATCAAGTGGCGGCGATTTCAGCAACAGAAGGCTCAAATGCCCTGAATGCTGAGATGAATTTATCTACGGGCATCTGGAACATCAGTTTAGAGAAAGGATTCGATAGCACTGGAACTCGCAGTGTGCAGGTGAAGGCAAGTAATAAGGCTGGTAAAGTTATCGGCGAACAAAAAATTAACATCAAAGTTAATCCTGCTTCTAACTTACCCGATCGCTCTTTTACGTTAATTATTCTCCAATTTACCAGATTCAAAGCCGGAACATTGCCTAGTAGCAGTCTCAACGATCGACAAAAAGCGGACGTACCAGCCGGAACAACTTATCAAATTACCGACTACGAGTTAGAAGACGGACACCTAAATGTTCAACTAAGGAATCCCATCAATCCGGTGGGGAAGTCCGGCTTTTTTTACGAAAAGCACGCAATCATCACAAACGGCGCAAAAATCATGATATTCGATCGCGCCGAATTACCCACCCCGCCGCCTGGAATGATGTTGCTGTGGGTAAACAAAAAAACCTGGTTAAAGCGCAATCCCGCAGATTCTGCTACTTTAGCAGAAAATCAGAAAGTCAGATTTTACCAGGGAGAAACTTTCAATATTCTCGGCTATGCTTGCGTAGACAATCATTTTCGTGTCACCCTAAATAACCAGATTCCCAACTTTGTCAAGTCAGGATTTTTGTACTCGCAACACGTCCAAATTTTGCAAAACGGGATAGGAATTCAGTGTGATAGAAATGCTGTGACGATGACTGTTATCAAAACTGCTGTGCTTAAAAAGCGGCCGATCAATCCAGCAAGCCTGCAACCGCAAGAAAAAATTAATTTGCCGGCGGGCATGATTTACGGAGTTGCAGGATTCTCTATAGAACAAGGTGATGTCAAAGTCTCGCTGACTGAAAATTTGCCTTCCTTTGGCAATACGGGTTTTATTTTTCCCGATTTCGTGCAATTCAGTCGCGGTGGTAAATCTTTCAATCCTGCCCCTAATTTAACTTATCAAGGCCCGACAGAAGTTTTGGTAAATCAGGCGATCGTCCTGCAGGGTACTTTTGACAAGCAGGAAGCGGTAAAAGTTGATGTAATAGCTGAAGATAAATTTCCGCTAACCGTTACGCTAAACCAAAAAGCCGGCACTTGGCAAGTGAATATGCCTAAAGGATTTAGCGTAGCAGGAGCTCGTTGGCTGAGGTTGCGCGCAACTGACAGCAAACGCAATGTTACCGCCAGCCAAGTAATTTACATTACAGTTAGTTCCGATCCCCTGACTGTCGGAAAAGGTTTGACCTTAAAGATAGTTTCTGCTACTTTCTTTAAAGTAGCTCCGGTTGATTCTTCGCGACTAGAAAATCAGCAAAAAGTTTTTGTCAAAGCAGGTCAGATTTTTACGTTGAGCAAGTACGGATTTGTTGACGGGCATCTCAAGGTGGTGCTGGATTCGGCAATTTCGCCGATCGGCAGTTTTGGCTATTTTTACGAACCAGACGTTCAGTTAGCCAAAGGTACAAAAACCTTGAAGTTTGACCTCGCCGACGTACCCAACAACAGCGGAGGCGCTGAAGTGTTGGTAACTCAAACAACTGTGATTAAAAGCCAACCAGTAGATTCATCAAAACTGCCGGCCGATCGAGTTGCCCCTGTAATTTTAGGTAGCACCTACACCATCACTGGCTATGCGTGCGTTTTGGGTCATTTCCGAGTAACTCTCGCCGAATCTATTCCCGGTTTCGGGAATGTCGGATTTATTTATTGGCAGTCCGTTAAAATCAAGAAAAACGGCAAAGAAGTTCCCTTTGACCCCGATGCTTTGACAATGACAATGCTGCAACCAACGGTATTGAAAAAACGCCCGTTAGATGCTAGCCAACTAAGTGCTACTGAAAGAACTACACTGCCTTTAGGTAGAGTTTACGGCGTGGAAAGCTACGGTTTGGAAGGCAGTCACCTAAAAGTTTCCCTGACTGAAGAACTGCCGAATTTTGGCAATACAGGTTATGTTTTTCCGAGCTTTGTTCAGTTCAAACGGGGAGATAAAATTTTCGATCCAGTTCCGAACAATGTGGAATTGAACGTGCCGTATTTTTCGCAGCGGGACAATCCGCGCTTTGACTGGTCTACTTGCAATGTAACTGCGATCGCAATGGTATTTTATTACTACGGCGTTCGCTCTAAGTGGGGAGGACAGTTGGAGGATGAGTTGTTGCAGTGGTGTTTTGACTATGCCGGCCAGGGTTCTCAAACGGATCACAACGTGCTGACGGCGCTGATTCAGGCTTACGGGTTTAAGACGAGTTTTAGTACGACTCGTACATGGGTGGATGTGCGATCCCAATTGTTGAATCGGCGGCCGGTAGTTTTAGCGGGAGATTTTACGGCGGCCGGTCACATTATCACTTTAATTGGCTACAATTCCCAGGGTTATATCGTGCAAGATCCTTGGGGAGATGCACTCACGGGCTACAGCAATACTGAGGGAAGAAAGTTGATGTATCCCTACAGTTACGTCAATCAAGTTGCGGGGCCTGATGGGAATGTTTGGGCGCATTTTATTGCTCGATAATTACAGCAAGTCGTAAGGTGCGCCGCCGCGCACCCTACACCTATTTGGAAGTCGAGTTAGTGATGCGTAAGGTGCGCCGCAGCGCACCCATAACTTAGGCAATCTTGCCCTTAATTTTGCGTTTCGCCGCACCCATACCTAAAAAGCTCAATCCTAGTAAAGTAGCGAACCAAGTAGAAGGTTCGGGTACGGCTTCAGGAGAGCTTGCTTCAAAGGAGCTTTTAATGGCGATCGCATCATTAGCGCACTCGGCCAAAAAATTAGCAATATAGCTCCCCGAAGGCATTGAGGATTTGTTGAAACTGAATCCGATTGTTTGAGAACCTACTGCATTAAATTGACCAAAATTCAGACCGAGGGCAGTCAAAGTGGCGGGAGTTAAAAAGTTAATTTCTCCTACTTTTGTACCTGTAGCAATTGAGTTGAGAACTGTCCAGTTTCCTGTTTGTTCAAAATAGGGGTCTGTGGCAGCTAAATCGCCCATTGATGGGGTACCGCCTTGAGATGCAACTACGGTGTTGAATTGATTTAAATTGCTAAAGCCGGAGTTCGTTTGGGTGACGTTTTTAGCGCTGACATTGCTGTAAACGCCTGTTGTCGCAACGCCTGAGTCGTTTCCCTCGGCAAAGCGGATACCAAATAAGCTGCCGTTTGCGTTAGCTGTGTTGAAGTTTTGACCGGAAAAATTGAAGAACAAATCGCCGTAGTTGATGTTGCCTCTTTGAGCGGCGCTGTCTGCATATCCCGCTAAACTTAGATTGGAGTTAATGGCGATGAAAGCTGTATCTGATGTTTCTTTGACAGCGATACCGTAAAATTCAAATTCGCCGCCGCCGATTTGCGGCCCTGTCACGCCGTCGCTGAAGGAATCGATCGCATAATTCCAACCGTTAGATAGCGTTGCTGCTGTAGCTTTTTGTGGCTGTATCGCGATAATTGCACAGAAAACAGCCACTGAGCAAGTGCTGTAAATACTGTTTTTATTAGTATAATTCATAAAATTCTCCGGGGAATGAGTGATAAAAAATCAAGTCGATCGCTCGGTAGCATCTGTGTTTTGCTTGAATGCGTGGGAGATCCTATCGATCGCTTTTGTTTTAATGCGTGGGAGATTTTATCGATCGCACTCGCACAAAAAAATATTTTTACAAAGCCGGAGATGCTACCGCCTCGTAGGGACTCTTTAATTTTTAGTAAATCACAGATTCCGGCAAATTTTATTAAAGTTTTGGTAAAGATTTTGTGAGAGCATCTCAGTTTTGCATTTATAGTTCGAGCGTCCCCGAAGAGCGAGTACAATACGCGATCGGGGCTTCTCGCACGCTTAATAAAAAAAATGCTTTTTGCAAAACCGATCTGCTCCCGATTTTGTAGGCGATCGCCTAATATCAACTACATTCAAAAAAACAGCTAGTGTCCGTAATTAAACAGCAAACTTTCGCCACTACCAGCACATTGCTACTCAAACGCATCACCCGCGCAGAGTTAGTCCATAAAATTGAGGGATTGAGGGATTAATTGGTAAATATTTCATTAACTTGAAAACCGCTAGATGTAATTTAAATACACCACAACTTATTCGCCCATAATTTGAATACTTACACTTCTGTTTCGCGGCCCGTCTAAGTCAAAAAACAAAACAGATTGCCAAGTCCCTAGTGCTAATTTACCTTCTGCAACTGGAATTACTTCGCTGGTACTGAGCGTCATGGCCATCAGGTGAGAGTGAGCGTTGATCGGTTCGTCGGCTGGAACTATTCTTAAATGCAGGTCGTTGTGCAGGTATTTGTCGCCGGGAGGCGCTAATTTTTGCAAGTATACTTTAATATCTGCTAGCAATCTTTCTTCGTCTTCATTAATTACTAAAGCTGTAGTAGTGTGTCGGGAAAATACTATAACTTGTCCATTTTTCACTGCACTGCTATCAAGAATGTGGACAATTTGAGGAGTGATGTTATAAATATTAATACCTGATTCTGTGAGTATTTCGATTGTTTGATTGATGATTTTCATAGGTTGCCTATTATCTCTAGCCCAGTTCAATAATTATAATTAGGTTGGTAGTGAGGACTTGAGTCCTCAAATTCCTCAAAGGTCGATCGCCCAAAATTATACCATTTATAAAAAATTGTTTCCTCAAGCCTTTCGGCACAGGTGCGCCGCTCTAAACAGTCGATTTGCAAGTTATATCAATTCCGGTTGCACTCCTCATGATGTTGACTGTTGACTGTTGACTGTTAACTGTTCACTATGAATCGAATAACTGAAAATTGCACCGAGATAGGTGGTGACTTGTAAAAATCATTCATGAATTGTTCTCTAATTTATCACCTGACGATGCAGCCGGAAACGATATTAGATCGCGCCCGCTCGATTAACTGCACGCACGAACCTTTTTTTGTTATGGCAATCTACCGAAGATGATATTAGGGATTCATCGCTCCTCGACGCACCCTACTAATGATGTAAGTAAATCTAAAAATCTAAAATCTAAAATCTAAAATCTAAAATCTAAAATCGACTGACGGCGAGGAGCGATCGTTTTGAGAAAAGCCAAGAAACTGCCTGCAACATATCCGTAGCGAGCATCGCGGGTTCCTGGAGACTCTGGCGGTAGTTTCTGCACTGGAAGCGCTGCATCAAATTTCTGAATGCTGTTAACCGATCGCCGACAATTCATTAACTATCTTGACTCTTCCCTTAAGCACGTAGCGCAGCAGTCGGTTGAGCGAATATATATCTTGCTCGTCGAGAGAGTCATCCAAAACAGCAGCCATCAAACCGTAGCGATCGGCCAATGTCAAACAGCCTGTATCGGTAACAGAGGCCAGTATTTCAGAAATAGCGCCGGGGATAAGTTGAATAAAAAGCATAAGACCTTCTCTGAATTCGATAGTTATATCATCTATCATTCTCCCAAAATCAACAGTGACGCTGACAGAGTAGAGAATGTGATTTTTTGACGCTAATTGTGCGATCGTGACGCATCTAATTGTGTGACTAGCGGCGTTTTAAGTATGCGATCGGCGTCACAACATTATTTTATTATTTGCCAATTTCCCTCTCTCCCCTCCCAAATCTAAAGATTTACAAAGATTTTTAGGCTCTGTGGGTGTTTTTACCGACTACTCATGTATAAAACGCATTGTCAGTATGCAAAATCTTCATAAAACTCAATATTTTGTAAAAATAGCTACGAATCTTTACGGTGGTGGGTTTTACATTTGTTCGTAACAAAGGCGCATCGAAACGCAGCGATCGAACAATCGGTAGCAACCATAACAACCATAAATAGGTTGGCGGCATTCGAGGCAGCGTCCAGAAAAGCTCAAGTATACAAAAGACCAACCATGCTTAAAAGAAATTCTATCGAGTAACTAAATATACAGTTTTAAATTCATACAGTCACTAAGGTTAGCAGGAAACACACTTTATGCTCCAAGTCAATACTTTTCCCGAACAAGCCAGCCGCGAGGGTAAATCAATGACCCAAACAGTAGAACCAAAAACCAGCCAGAACAAATTTGAAAAACTCAAATCCGAAAAAGATGGCTTAGCAGTCAAAGCCGAATTCGATCGCTTCGCCCAAATCGGCTGGGAAGCAATGGACGAAATCGATCGCGACTACCGCCTCAAATGGTTCGGCATCTTCTTTCGGCCAGTAACTCCTGGGAAATTCATGATGCGGATGCGGTTGCCCAACGGCATCATTACCAGCAATCAAACCAGAACCATCGCAGAAATTGTACAGCGCTACGGCGACGACGGCAGCGCCGACATCACCACCAGACAAAACCTGCAACTGCGCGGAATTCGCATAGAAGATGTGCCCGACATCTTCAGCCGCCTCAAAGCAGCGGGGATGACCAGCGTTCAGTCCGGCATGGACAACGTTCGCAACATCACCGGTTCCCCAGTCGCAGGCTTGGATGCCGACGAACTGATAGATACGCGGGAACTGGCGAACCAAGTCCAAGACATGATTACCAACAGCGGCGAAGGCAACCCCGCGTTTTCCAATTTGCCGAGAAAGTTTAATATTGCGATCGCAGGCTGCCGCGACAATTCAGTCCACGCCGAAATTAACGACATCGCCTTCGTACCCGCTTACTTGGACGGCAACATCGGGTTTAATGTTTTAGTCGGCGGATTCTTCTCCGCCAAACGCTGCGAAGCTGCCATTCCCCTCAACGCTTGGGCAAGTCCCAGCGACGTTGTGGATTTGTGCAAAGCCATATTAAATGTGTACCGCGATCGAGGCCCGAGAGCAAATCGCCAAAAATCCCGCTTGATGTGGCTGATTGACGAACTGGGCATCGAACAATTCCGCGCCGCCGTCGAACAAGAATTAGGCCGCACATTGCCCGCCGCCGCCCTCAAAGATGAAATCGTCTGGGACAAACGCGACCACATCGGCATCTACGACCAAAAACAAGCAGGGCTCAAGTATGTAGGGCTGCACGTTCCCGTCGGACGGCTGAGCGCATCGGATTTGTTCGATTTAGCCAGAATCGCCGAGGTGTACGGCAGCGGCGAGCTCAGGCTCACTGTCGAAGAAAACGTCATTGTGCCCAACGTTCCCGAATCGCGGATTGAGTCGCTGCTCAAAGAACCGCTGTTGCAGCGTTTTTCCATTGACCCCGCACCCCTGACGCGAGCCTTAGTTTCCTGCACCGGCTCCAAGTTTTGCAACTTCGCCCTAATTGAAACCAAAGCCCGCGCCGTCGCAATGATTGGGGAACTCGAAGCCGAACTCTCCGTTCCCAAACCGGTCAGAATTCACTGGACGGGTTGCCCCAATTCCTGCGGCCAACCGCAAGTAGCAGACATCGGTTTGATGGGGACAAAAGTTCGCAAGAACGGCAAAACCCTCGAAGGTGTAGACATTTACATGGGAGGTACAGTCGGCAAAGATGCTCATTTGGGTACTTGCGTCCAAAAAGGCATCCCTTGTGAAGACCTTAAACCGGTGCTGCATCAACTTTTAGTCGATAACTTCGGTGCTGTTCCCCATCAAGGAGATGTAGATTCGCTCAACCGACAACTGCAACTGACGGTTGAGAGAGACGAAACGACTCTCTTGGCGACGAAACCTCAGACATCTACTGTCATTTTCGCTCGATCGGGCAAAACAGTTGCTTGCACCGAAGATGAATTTATTCTCGACGTTGCCGAACGGGCAGGAGTCGAACTCGACAGCAGTTGTCGTTCGGGAACCTGCGGCACTTGCAAGCAGAAACTTCTAGAAGGGAAGACAGTTTACGACAGCCAACCCGACGCGGCTGCCGATTTAGAACCAGGGTTCATTTTAACTTGCAGCGCGCGGGCGATCGGCCAAGTGTCGATCGACGCCTGATCTCACATCTGCCATCTCACATTCCAACGATCTCAAAGTACAACAAGAATTCAAGACAAATGAGCAACCTTTCCCGCAGAAAATTCATCATCACCGCCGGAGTCACAGCCGCCGGCACCCTCCTAGCCCACGGTTGCAGTTCCGGTTCCACCACATCTAACGCAACTCCCAGCGGAACCTCACCCACCGCCGCCCCAGCAGTCAACATCAACCCTGCCGACGCCCCCGAAGTTACCGCAGCCAAACTCGGATTCATCGCCCTCACCGACGCAGCACCCTTAATCATCGCCCTAGAAAAAGGCTACTTTGCCAAATACGGCATGAAAGACGTGCAAATTGCCAAACAAGCATCTTGGCCGGTGACGCGCGATAACCTAGAACTCGGTTCCGACAAAGGCGGCATTGACGGCGCGCACCTCCTATCCCCGATGGCTCACCAGATGACATTAGGCACAATTACCAAAGGCAATCTGCCAGTGCCGATGAACATTCTGGCGCGGTTAAATACTAACGGTCAAGGTATTTCCCTCGGCAAAAAATACCTAGATTTAAAAATCGGTACCGATAGCAAACCTTTTAAAGCAGCCCTCGCCAATCAGAAAGTTCCGATTGCTATGACATTTCCCGGAGGCACCCACGATTTGTGGATACGGTATTGGCTAGCAGCAGGCGGTATCAATCCAGATACAGATGTTTCCGTGATTCCCGTACCGCCGCCCCAGATGGTAGCTAACATGAAATCCGGCAGCATGGAAGCCTTTTGCGTAGGCGAACCTTGGAACGCTCAGCTAATTGCTCAAAAAGTAGGATACAGCGCCTTAATCACTGGAGAACTTTGGAAAGATCACCCAGAAAAAGCTTTAACTTTAAGAGCAGATTGGGTAGCCAAAAATCCCAAAGCTGCTAAAGCACTTACAATGGCTGTTCTCGAATCCCAGCAGTGGTGCGAAAAGGCAGAAAACAAACAAGAGATGTGTGAAATCATCGGTAAAGATAGATGGTTAAAAGTTCCAGTAGCCGATATTGTCGCTCGCTCTAAAGGTCAAATTGACTACGGTACTGGTCGCGTTGAAGCTTCTAGTCCAGTAGCGATGAAATTCTGGGCTGACAATGCTTCCTATCCCTACAAGAGCCACGATGCTTGGTTCATCACTGAAAATATTCGCTGGGGTTATATCCCGGCTAATACCGACATCAAAGCAACCGTCGATAAAGTTAACCGCGAGGATATTTGGAAAGCAGCAGCCACAGCAATTGGTGTTCCCGCAGCCCAAATTCCTGCTACGACTTCTCGCGGTGTCGAAACCTTCTTTGACGGCATAAAGTTTGACCCCGAAAAACCAGAAGAATATCTGAAGAGTCTGGCAATCAAAAAAGCATAAATTCCCTACTATTCGCTCATGGTTGATAATAAGAAATAAACCATTTGCTAAGAAATTGGATTAGATTCAAAATTGGGAGTTTGCAATTAATAATTATCCTTGAAATTAGGAGATGATTCCAAAATTCGGAGTTACGCACGGGATTAAAAGCCGGTTTTTTTACGAACATTGTTTCTAACAGCCATACAATTAGGTAAAAACCAAGTTTATTTGTACTAAATGCGTCAAAGAATGAAGATATCAAATCTTAAATTTCAACTCAACAGGTCATCTCGCGTCCGGTCAATTACCAAAAAAAATGGTTGGTTCGTAGTGCGGACTTCAGTCCGCAGTTTAAGAGCGGACTGAAGTCCGCACTACGAACCTGACGCGATATCAAAGCATCTACAAGCAATTATCCATTCACTGCTAATTCCTCAGAGTAAATAGAAAAATGGCAACAAACCTCTCTGTTTTAAAAAGCAAAAATCCGGTAAATTTCGTTCTGGATTTGGTGCAAAAAAATCGCCGAAAAATCATTCGACCTTTAGTCGCGATCGCAGTTTTGCTCACAATCTGGCAAATCCTTTGCCACGGTGAGGGTTCCTCCTTGCCGGGCCCGGTTAAAGTGGTTCAAGAAACCTGGACTTTGATTGTCGATCCCTTCTTCGACAACGGCGGTATCGACAAAGGTTTATTTTGGCAAATTTTAGCGAGTTTGCAGCGAGTGGCGATCGGCTTTACTTTATCAGCAATTCTCGGCATAAGTTTAGGGATATTGATCGGCACAAATCCTTTAATGTACGATGCTTTAGACCCGCTGTTTCAAGTATTTAGAACTATCCCGCCTCTAGCTTGGTTGCCGATCGCCCTGGCAGTATTTCAACAGTTCAATCCCTTTGAAGGTATCGGGCTAAAAACCAACGAAGTAGCAGCACTTTTTGTAATCTTGGCTACAGCAATTTGGCCGATTATCATCAATACCACAGTAGGCGTTCAACAAATACCCCAAGACTACAGAAACGTCGCCCGCGTCTTGCGCCTACCCAACCGAAAATACTTCTGGAAAATCCTGATTCCATCTTCAGTTCCTTACATCTTCACAGGCTTGAGAATTGGTATCGGTTTGTCTTGGCTGGCGATCGTAGCAGCGGAAATGTTAGTCGGCGGTGTTGGCATCGGTTTCTTCATCTGGGACGCTTACAACAGTTCTAGACTCAGCTCCGTGATTCTAGCAGTGCTTTATGTAGGTATTGTCGGCTTGCTATTAGACAGAATAGTTGGTTTTATCGGTTCTAAAGTGGTTCCCGAAGAAAGCAAATAGGATTTGGGAATGGGGAATGGGGAATGGGTGATTGGGAATTGGGAATGGGGAATGGGGAATGGGTGATTAGTTAGGATCTAAAATTTAATAACTTAAACACCTCCTACAGTCCTCTTTCCTGTAAGTTGCCAGATCGAAGGAGGCAGAGCCTCCGGATCTGCATTACCAGGCAGAGCCTGGTAACGAGTAAATGCCCTGTTTGCCACATTCCCACCCTTCGACTTCGCGAGCGGACAAGATGCCCCATTCCCAATGCCCCATTCCCAATGCCCCATTCCCCATGCCCCATTCCCCATGCCCCATTCCCCATTCCCAATTCCCAATTAAGATTTAGCATCTACCAAGTAAAAACTACCTAAAAAAATCATGTCAGTATTTGTTGAAGTAGACCACGTTGACCGCGTATTTGATCTGCCAAATGGAGAGCAATACATCGCTCTTAAAAATATCGAACTTAAAATTAAAAAGGGAGAATTTATCTCCTTAATCGGACACTCTGGTTGCGGCAAATCTACACTGCTAAATATCATTGCTGGCCTGGATACAGCAAGTCAGGGTGGGGTTATTTTAGAAGGGCGCGAAGTCCGCGATCCAGGCCCGGATCGGATGGTGGTGTTTCAAAATTATTCGCTGCTTCCTTGGCTGACTGTTCGCGAAAATATCGCCCTCGCAGTGGATGAAATCTACAGCGGTAACACTCAAGAAGAGCGCGAATTAGTCATAGAACACCATATTAAATTAGTAGGACTCGGACAAGCTGCCAAAAAACGGCCTGGGGAAATTTCTGGGGGGATGAAACAAAGAGTTGCGATCGCCCGCGCCCTCGCGATTCGCCCGAAATTGCTGCTGTTAGACGAACCCTTTGGTGCTCTTGATGCTTTAACTCGCGGCGGTTTGCAAGACCAGTTGATGAAAATTTGCCAGGAAAGCAAAGTCACCAGCGTGATGGTAACTCACGACGTTGACGAGGCTTTGTTGTTGAGCGATCGCATTGTCATGCTTACCAACGGCCCGGAAGCGCAAATCGGACAAATCCTCGAAGTGGACATTCCCCGCCCCCGCAAGCGCATGGAAGTTGTCAACCATCCGAGTTACTACGCGCTACGCAACGAAATTGTTTACTTCCTCAACCAGCAAAAGCGCGTCAAACAACGCCGGGCCCAACAACAACTACCTGCGATCGCCCGCAACGGCCTGGAAAAAGTCAACCTAGACATCGGGTTTATTCCCCTCACCGACTGCGCGCCCCTAGTCGTAGCCAAAGAAAAAGGATTTTTCAAAGCCCACGGCTTGGAAGAAGTTACCCTCGTGCGCGAACCTGGCTGGAAAGCAATTGCCAAAGGAGTCGCCGAAGGACGGCTGGACGCGGCACAAATGGTCGCAGGAATGCCGATCGCCATGTTGTTGGGATTGGACGGCGAGCAACCGGTGCCAGTCTGTAGCGCCCTCACTCTGTCTCGCAACGGCAATTCGATTGTTTTGAGCAAACACCTTTACAAACAAGGTATTCGGACATTAGAGGATTTCAAAGCGGAGATCGCCAGCACCCCCGACAAAGCTCACACCTTGGGGATGGTACACTCCGCCTCCATGCACAATCTGCTGTTCCGCTACTGGCTGGCCGCCGGCGGCATCGACCCCGACTTGGACGTGGGCTTGACCGTGATTCCGCCCCCGCAGATGGTATCGAATTTAAAAGCAGGTAACATTGACGGCTACTGCGCCGGCGACCCCTGGAACTCCCACGCAGTCAACGACGGTAGTGGTTTTGTCATCGCCCGTTCCCTCGATATTCTGCCCGGACACATCGAAAAAGTTCTCGGTGTTACCGAAGATTGGGCTCAGAAATATCCTCAAACCCACGTCGCCCTCGTCAAAGCGCTTTTGGAAGCCTGCGACTACTGCGACGATCGCCGCAACCGCGAAGAAGTGCTGGGGTTGATTTGTCAAGAACAATACATCGGCGCAGACTCCAAAAACATCCGCCCGGGATTCCTCGATCCGTACAACTGCGGCACCGAGGCCGAACCCGAAATGCTCTACAACTTCAACCAGTTCTACGTTGACCAAACCAATTGTCCAGACCGCCTAGAAATGGTGTGGGTGATGGCGCAGATGGCCCGCTGGGGTCTGATTCCGTTCCCGAAAAACTGGGTGGAAGTGGTCGATCGAGTGTTGCGGCCCGATGTCTTCGGTCAAGCAGTTCGCGAGTTGGGTTTGCCGGATATTTCGAGAGTTCGTCGGACGATCGAGCTATTTGACGGCACTGTCTTTAATCTAGACGACCCGATCGACTATCTCCAGAATGTCAAAATCAAGCGCGGACTCCGCATTGAAGAAATCTTAATTGAACAAATAGGCAGTCAGTGTTCTATCAAAATCCCTGCATAACCAGTAAATAGGAAGAGGAAATGAGGAGTAAGGAATTAGGAAACAAGACTCCACATTTTCCGATTTCCACAACTCCCAAAATCCCTCTTAATCTAAAAGCTTCATGTCTAATCCTCAAAAACACAAGCCAATTTCTGAAAATATGCAAACTCTAACAACTCCCGAAACTACTAATCTTCAGACAGGAAAACCCGGTTTTTTAACGATAAAAAACGTATCCAAAGTCTACAACAATCAGAAAGAACCTGACAAACCTTTTGTCATTCTCGACGGTGTAAACCTGACTATTAATGAAGGCGAATTTATTTGTTTGATCGGTCACTCCGGCTGCGGCAAATCAACTTTGCTGAACATGATTGCGGGATTCAACGGGCCGACCAGCGGAGAAGTTGCTCTGGAAGGTTCGCCGATTACTGAACCCGGCCCCGATCGCATGGTGGTGTTTCAAAACTACTCCCTACTACCTTGGCTGACTGCTACTGAAAACATCCACCTCGGTGTTGAAAGTGTTTATGCTGACAAGTCCGCAGAGGAACACAATGCGATCGTCAAACAAAACTTAGAATTAGTGGGGCTGACCGAAGCTGGTAATAAAAGACCGGGCCAATTGTCCGGGGGGATGAAACAGCGGGTGGCGATCGCCCGAGCTCTAGCAACTCGCCCCAAACTATTGATTTTGGACGAACCTTTCGGAGCTCTAGACCCGATTACGCGGGAAGAATTGCAGGAAGAATTGCTCAAAATCTGGCGCGAGCACAAAATTACTGTCATCATGATCACTCACGATATTGATGAAGCTTTGTTTTTAGCCGATCGCATCGTGATGATGACCAACGGCCCCGCCGCTTCCATCGGCGAAGATATGCACATTCCCTTCAGCCGTCCCCGCAACCGCACGCGGGTAATGGAAGACCCCAGATATTACGAACTGCGGAACTTTGCTTTGGAGTTCCTGTTTTCTCGCTACGCCCACCACGAAGAAGATGAAGCAACGGACTCGGAAACAGAAACCGTCGCGATACCCCTGCCAGTACCTGCTGGCAAAAAGCCTGCAGTTGCTGACAAGCCAAGGCCAGAGGTATCTTTTATGCCTCACGCTACTGAACCCGTAGAAGCTTCACCGCTCAAAGGAGCTATCTTCGCAGTGTCGTGGTTGGCAGCAATGGCTACTTTAGCAGCAGTCAATATGTCTGCGGTTTCCAGCCAGCTAAAGCAAGCGAAACTAGCAGAAACTGCACTGCAAGCGCCGACTGTGGCCGCAGTTGTGAGTTCTCCCCCCAGCCCTGCGCCTGTTGCGGTTAGCCCTGCGCCGATGATTGCTGCGAGTCCTGCGCCTGTTGCGGTTAGCCCTGCGCCGATGATTGCTGCGAGTCCTGCGCCTGTTGCGGTTAGCCCTGCGCCGATGATTGCTGCGAGTCCTGCGCCTGTTGCGAGTCCTGCGCCGATTGCTGCGACTAACAGCACCGGATCGGGGATTTCTGACAAAGCCGAACTCGATACGATCGCAAACCAGTTATATGCAAAAATTGACCAAAATTGGAGAACAACTCCGACATTTACCGAAAGTTTGACTTATCGGGTCAAAGTGAAACAAAACGGCGATATCCTACAGTTCGATCCCACAAATCAAGCAGCTAAAGATTTTGTCAAAGAAACGCCTCTGCCGGTTTTGCAAACTCCAGCAGGTGTCGTCGCAGGCGATCGAACAACGGCTGAATTTCAAGTAAATTTTAGCCCCAGCGGCGTATTAGAAGTTAAAACAGCCAAGTAGGCGAAAGCTTCCCGCACGCGGCTCTTAGATTGCTATGAACAACCAAGTCAGTCGATTTTCGCATTCAAAATTTGAGCTTAAAAATTTATTTCACAGATAAATCTGGCAGCTTTAGCGGAAGTGTAAAATTTGGGATATCGAATCAGGACTGTCTGGTTTCCGTTTTTGGTAATTAGTGTATTCGCCCACTGTTTTACAGGGGAGTTATAAACTGTCATAAACTGGCTGCAAATAAGAGCGATCGCGAGTTTTAGTAAGACAGCGGTTAATTTTAAATCAGGGTATTTTCCGCTGCTGTGAAGCGTTTTTGGGGTAACTTTGTAATAATTGATACATTGTTGGGAACAATTTGTTCTGATTATAATGACAAATTACCTATTATCCATGAGCTTTCAAAAATTAGCATCTAAAATCACCAGATGGAAACTATAAAAACTCTTTGCCCTTACTGCGGTGTAGGTTGCGGTCTAGAAGTTGTTCCCGACAAAAAACAAAGTTGGAAAGTTCGAGGCGATCGCAATCACCCATCAAGTCAGGGTATGGTTTGTATTAAGGGAGCAACGGTAGCAGAGTCCATTCGGAGCGATCGGCTACTTTATCCGATGATGCGAGACACTCTCGACCAACCCTTCCGCCGCGCTAGTTGGGACGAAGCTCTCGATGCCATTGTTAACCGCATCCAAAAAATTCGCAGCACCACTGGCCCCGATGCTTTGTGCGTTTACGGTTCGGGTCAATTCGTAACAGAAGATTATTATGTTGCTCAGAAACTCATGAAAGGTTGTCTGGGTACAAATAATTTTGATGCGAATTCTCGCTTGTGTATGTCTTCAGCAGTTTCGGGATACGTTCAAAGCTTTGGTTCGGACGGGCCGCCTTGCTGTTACGACGATTTAGAATTAACAGATTGTGCTTTTATTGTCGGTAGCAATACAGCGGAATGCCATCCAATTGTGTTCAACCGCTTGGCCAAATATCACAAAAAAAATCCCAATGTCAAGATGATTGTGGTAGATCCGAGGCGGACTCCGACTGCTGAAGCGGCAGATTTGCACTTAGCAATTAAGCCCGGTACGGATATAGATTTGTTCAATGGAATTGCATATTTACTGTTGCGAAAACGGGCAATAGACCCTGAATTTATTCAAGACTGCACGGAAAATTTTTCAGCTTTTGCGGAAGTTATTAGCAGCTACACGCCGGATTTTGTCGCCTCGCGCTGCGGTATTAGTGTCAGCGATTTAGAAACGGCTGCCCGTTATTGGGAACAGTCGCAGCGGGTTTTGTCGCTGTGGTCGATGGGCATCAACCAGTCCTCCGAAGGTACGGCCAAGGTGCGATCGCTAATTAATTTGCACTTGATGACCGGTCAAATCGGCAAACCGGGATGCGGCCCGTTTTCCCTCACCGGCCAGCCAAACGCGATGGGAGGGCGGGAAGCCGGAGGACTCTCTCACCTACTCCCCGGTTACAGATTTGTGAAAAATGCCGAACACAGAACCCAAGTCGAGGAGTTTTGGGGAATTGCACCGGGAAGCATTTCCCCAAATCCCGGCCGCACTGCTTGGGAGATGATTTTGGGATTGGAAACTGGCGATGTCGAGTTGCTGTGGATTGCAGCTACTAATCCGGTAGTGAGTATGCCGGATTTGGAACGGACAAAGGCTGCTTTGCTGCGATCGCCCTTTACGATTTATCAAGAAGCTTACTATCCCACGGAAACCTCAGCCTACGCTCACATCCTGCTGCCGGCAACCCAGTGGAGCGAAAAAACCGGAGTGATGACAAATTCCGAACGCCGCGTTACTCTCGGCCCGGGTTTCGACATTCCTTCAGGTGAAGCGCGCGATGACTGGAGCATTTTTGCTGAAGTCGGCCGCCGCTTGGGTTTTGCGGAACATTTTGCTTTCGACAGCAGCGCTGACGTATATCAAGAGTTCGTGCAGTTGACAAGGGGCAGGCCTTGCGATGTAACTGGCCTGAGTCACGAATATTTGCGCCTCCAAGGCCCCCAGCAGTGGCCCTGTCCCGAAAACGAGCCTCCGCATCCAGCCAACGAAGCGAAACGGCTGTATACTGACAGGCGTTTTCACACTCCCGACGGGCGGGCAAAATTTTCGGCTTATCACTCCCGGGGACTCGCTGAACCTCCAGATCCTAACTATCCGTTTGTGTTGACGACGGGGAGACTTTACGGACACTGGCACACGATGACGCGCACGGGTAGAACTGAGAAAATTAATCAATTGCACCCCGATCCGTTTTTGGAAATTCACCCGCGCGATGCTGCGAAATTGCAGATTAATGAGGGGGATTTGTTGGAAGTTCGATCGCGCCGCGGTAAGGCTCGGTTTCCGGCAAAAGTTACTAAGGCGATCGCCCCTGGTACGCTATTTGTACCGATGCACTGGGGCGCTCTGTGGGCCGAAGAAGCTGAAGCCAATGCTATGACTCATTCGGCAAGTTGTCCCGATTCCAAACAGCCAGAGTTAAAAGCTTGCGCCGTGCAATTGGTGTTGGTGGGGGCCGAAACAGCAGCGCCGGCTGTGGCAGAAGTTGCCGCAGGGGTTGAGGAATTTAATTGGGCCAAATCCACTGTCGCCGTTACTTCTCTATCTGGCCTGTGACTTTGGGATTTGACATACTCACCTAGCCGGATCGATCTCATTACCTGGGTTTCGTCCCACAGACTCCGGCAAAATCGTAATTTTTTGTTAAGGAACCGGGTTTCAAGGCAGTCAAGTACGGCACAATCCCCGGTTGCTCTATTTTCGTCAAAACTTCTCTCGCCCCAGCAATTGTGACCCAGACGCACCGAAAGAACGGCGTTATCGGGAACTCCTGGCAAACCAGGATAATTCAATTAATTTATGGTCAGCTTTTCCTGTTTGATTCGCGGTTTTTCGTCTCGCCCAAAAGCTTGCGGCATTCTTTTGGATCGATCGGCTCAAAAAATTGCAGTTTGCAGGTATAGGTGCTATGATTGTTTTCACAAAGCTTTATTTTCGGCAGTACAGTTCGTTCGATCGGCGTTCCTCCGGATTTAAATCTCTACAACCTCGATTCTGGAGAATGTTCAATGTCAATCTATGTCGGCAATTTATCCTACGAAGTAACGCAGGAGCACCTCAGCCAAACTTTTGGTGAGTACGGCACAGTCAAGCGCATTCAAGTGCCTGCTGACCGTGAAACAGGTCGGATGCGCGGTTTCGCTTTCGTAGAAATGTCTACTGAAGCAGAAGAAACTGCCGCCATTGAAGCTCTTGACGGTGCTGAGTGGATGGGTCGCGACCTCAAAGTCAATAAGGCAAAACCCCGCGAAGAACGTGGTTCTTCTAACAGCGGTAACTGGGGCAACAACGACCGCTCCTCTCGTCGCTACTAAACCATTTAGAGCTAAATTTTTAGCTCGATCGTGTGTTTGCCCGATCGAAAACGGAGTCAACAATCATGATTTGTTGAGAATAGATAGTTGATTCTGCGATCGCATCGAGCCTTGAAATCCTCAAAATGTTGCCAAACAACAGCTTGAGGTTTTTTTTATGTCAAATTTTTATCCGCGCCTGTAGAAGCTTGTATCTAACTTGAGAGAGGGGGAGAGGGGGAGAGGGGGAGAGGGGGAAAGAGGGAGAGGGGGAGAGAGGGGGAGAGAGGGAGAAGATTTTTGAGCGATCGTCGAAATATAGCGGTTATCAAAAAAGCGAGGATAGCCCAATGCCCCATCCCTCCGCTTCGCTCCGCCCAATGCCCAATGCCCAATGCCCAATTCCCAATTCCCAATGCCCAATTCCCAATGCCCAATTCCCAATGCCCAATGCCCCTTGCCCAATGCCCGATGCCCAATCCCAGATAGTACCTCATCTTTCTGAGAAAGGCTATATATCTTCTTAATAAGTCTATTACTTTAACTAATCCCTTAAAATGTGGAAAGCGCTAATTTAAAATATCAGGTAATTATCAAACATGACTATTGAATTAACAAAGGGTGACAGATTTAATCTTTCTAAAGAAGCTCCTGATTTCAGTAAAATTGCGATCGCCCTGGGGTGGCAAGTCAGCCAGACAGCACAAAACTGCGACATTGACGCATCTGTGTTTATGTTAGGGGCTGACGGTCGGATTCCCGATGAAAAGTATTTTGTATTTTACAACAATCTGACATCGCCGGACGGTGCGGTGCGACATTCAGGTGACAGCAGGAATGGACAAGTTGAGGGAGATGATGAGACGGTTTATCTGGATTTGAGTAAAATCAATTCGGCGATTCAGGAAATAGTGTTTGTTGTGACTCTTCACGAGGGACAGGAAAAGAATCAAAGTTTTAGTCAAGTTACAAATGCTTTTATCCGGCTTTACAATTCGGAAACTGGAAACGAATTGGTTCGGTACAATTTAAATCAGATATTTTCTCAAGAAACGGCTTTAGAATTTGGACGTTTGTACAGGAAGAATGGCGAATGGAGGTTTCAGGCTGTAGGACAGGGATATAATGCTGGGTTGCAAAGTTTTGTGGACAAGTATCATGTTGAGAATGCGGTTGATAAAAGCTCGAATGGTGGTGAGAAGGTTGATGATGCTGAGGTTTTGAGGCGCTTTAGCGATCGGGTGGACAACCAATTGCGGGAAAAAGCAGCGAGAGAGTCTGTGGCTAATCCTGTAAATGCGGATAACTTGGAAGCTAATAAGGATGTTGATGATTCTGTTAAAAATGTTGATGATTCTGTTTCAAAGAATCAGGAATTTGCTATCACTGCTGAGGAATTTTTACGGCGGTATAACCAGGGAGAACGGGATTTTACAGGAATCAACTTAGCAGGAGTGGATTTGAGCGGCAAAACTTTGGAATATCCCATTAGTTTCAGTCAAGCAAACCTGAGCAATGCCAACCTTAGTAATGCCAACCTAGTGAAGGCAAACTTGATTGGAGCTAACCTGCAAGGGGCAAACTTGAAATCCACAAACCTGCAACAAGCCGATTTAATTCAAGCTAATTTTAGTGGTGCAAACTTAACTAAGGCAAATTTGAATTATGCAAGACTCATTCAAGCAAATTTAAGTCAAGCAAAATTGAGCGAGACACAATTGCATAGTGCGAACTTGACTACAGCCAATTTAAGCAGTGCCAACCTAACTCAGGCAAATTTAAATAACGCTAATTTGATAGGAGCAGATTTAAGTCAAGCCAAAGTAACTAAAGTTAACCTATCTTATGCTGATCTAAGGGGTGTCAAGCTGAATGGGGTAAGTTTAGTTGCTGTAAACCTTGATGGAGCAAACCTGAAAAACGTAAATTTGAAAGCGGTAAGCTTGATCGGATCTAGTCTTGCTCAAGCTAATCTGAGCGGTCAAAACTTGGCAGGCTTAAACCTGTCTGGAGTTAGCTTTCAAAATGCTAACTTGAGTGGAGTAAACTTAACTTCAGCAAACCTGTGCGGAGCAAATTTGAGTTATGCAAACTTAGAGAAAGCTAACCTGAAAGATGCCAACTGGGTTGGAGCAAATATGACAAGTGCTAAACTCGCAGGTGCAATTATGCCAGACGGCACAACTCACGAATAAATGGAAGTGCGATTTTTGTACTAAGGACTTCAGTCCTTATATTTCTGGATTTAAGCGCTGTGATTCCGAGAAACCGGGTTTTTTATCGATCGCGCAAGGAAACCAAATATTGTCGCAAAAAACCCGGTTTCTGGCCCAGCGCGTACTGGATTTAAGGGCTGCGACTCGGAGAAACCGGGTTTTTGCCCGC
This sequence comes from Microcoleus sp. B4-D4, assembly GCF_036705185.1. NCBI lineage: Bacteria > Bacillati > Cyanobacteriota > Cyanophyceae > Oscillatoriales > Microcoleaceae > Microcoleus > Microcoleus sp. B4-D4. The sequence goes on from NZ_JAUBTX010000012.1 coordinate 41,287, forward strand.
ATCGGCGCGCCCAAACGCAATATCTCGAAAAAACCCGGTTTCTGGCCTGGTGCGTACTAAATTTAAGCGCTGTGAGTTTGAGTATAATTAGGGTTAAATGTCCAATATTATAGATTTGAGATGAATGAATCTGACACGGAAATTATAGAATCTACCCTCAGATGGATGACGGAGTTTGTCGAGTTACCGCATCCAGTTTTCAGCGATTTACCGATTTGTCCCTTCGCTAAAAAAGCACGCTTGGCCAATCAAATTTTATTCAAAATCGAGCGGTTTTCAGCGCTGATTCAGTTTGATACAGATTCTACTATCATGAAATCGATTCATGAATTTGCTAATTCCGAATTTGAAATAATGGTAGTGATTAATCCCGATAAAACTGCGATTACTGCGCCACAAACTCAAGAATTGATGGACAAATTAAACACTCAGATTTCTGAGTTGGGATTGCTAGCTTTTCACACTCATCCCGAAGAAGATTTTAATATTGATGGGCTTTATACTAGGAGGATGCCGTATCCCGGCTTCACTGTGCAAGTAAATTCTAAGCTGAAGCCAGCTTCTGATGCTTTAGAAAACACTGAATATTACAAGAATTGGACGGCGGAACAACTCAAAGATTTCGGGATTCCGAGAAATTGATGATCGCCCTTCGCCCATTTTTCCCTTACTTCCTAACGCGCCCTACGCCTCTTCGCGGTTTACTCTTCCTTTTCCCCAGTTCCCCGCGTCTCTCCTAGCCATTACAATAAGTTCAGGAAAAAATCTTTACACATAAGAACTCATGCAGCTCAAGTCCACAACCCGCCATATTCGCATTTATACCGCCATCCTCGAAGACAACGAACTCGTACCCAGCAATGACCTTTTGACGATCGACATTGACCCGGACAACGAACTAAACTGGAACGACGAGTCAGTCAAGCAGGTATATGCCAAATTCGACCAACTCGTAGATGCTTACGAGGGCGAAGACTTGACAGAGTACAACCTCCGCCGGATTGGTTCGGAATTGGAGCATTTGGTGCGATCGTTCTTACAGAAAGGCCAAATCAGCTACAACCTCAACAGCCGCGCTGTCAACTACAGCATGGGACTTCCCCGTGTTGATGCCAAAATTCACCTCTAAGGGGAAAGTCGGAGAGGGGGAAAGGGTGCAATAGCGATTGGGGGAGAGGGAAGAGTGGGAGAGAGTCCGATCGGAAAAATCATCCCTATTTCCTCTTCTTTCTCCCCTCGAACCTCAACATTGAGCCGTTAAATTCTTGACAATCCCATTCCCGCACTGCTGCGATTACGCCGAATTTCCCGATCCTTATTCTTCAGTTCCCTTGGTTTCTGCGTCTTTCCCACTGTCATTCGGATCGATCGCACAATTGGGATCGCGAGCCAAAAACTGCTTTACTGCAAGTTGGCGGTTAGTCATAAACTGACCCCAAGCGCCGGGAAACATCTGATCCAAGGTTTCCACCAGCGCCCAAACTTCAAGATTCATCACTTTGTAATAAAAACCGTGAGAATGCTGAATCCTAGTCAGCATTTCGTCTACCTCAACAGGAGGTAGCAGCTTCGGATCGCGTAAATTATCGCCAAAGGCGCTGGACTCATGTAGGGGCATGGTTAAAAATTTAACAGCTTACTGATTGTCGGTCAGTTGATTTTAGATTTTAGATTTTAGATTTTAGATTTTCGCTTAGAAATTGATTCCACGGATGAATCTGGGCGGGATTGTATGCGTCTCAGGCTCAGGTTAAATTTAACTTGACTTGCCCGCGCTCGGCTACAAGGCACCGATCGCCCGATCGACCAAACCGAGAATATATGTTTATTTATACCTAAAAGCTCAGGGTATTTCTACGTATAGCGGTTCGATCGCGTAGTGAGGTATGCCCTGTTTGGCCAATGCCCGGTTTGCCGCATAGTAACTCATATGAGATTTCAAAAGCCTATATCTGCATCCTAGCATCAGAGTTCGTCTAAAATCTCAGTTAGCTTGAGGGCTGCGATTGCTTCGTCGGCTGTCAGTCTCAGCAATATCCTGACCTGGGCTGGTGTCGCGCCAGCGTCGATTCCTGAAAGCCGATCGCCAGATTTATCCGGGGGTCAACAAAATGGTAGACTGTTGCTTTGAGTACAAAGCGAAAGTCAAAACTAAAAAATTTTCAGAAAATATCGCCGCGCACACAAAAGTGCAAAAGTGATGAGCCTGGGAACCAAAAAAACCAAGAAATTAGGACTGCAAAGTCTTAAGAATCTCCCTCTGCACAAAAAACGGGAGTGTCATATAATCGCCACATATCAACCTGTCGAGATTCAAGGGCTAAAATAGTTCAGATCGGCACGGCCCAAAGGCGTCAGGAACCCTTATGCAAAACTCTATGCCAAAACACTACCTGTGGGCTGTAGGTGAAGGGATCAAAGCGTGTAAACCAGGCGATCTAATCGGAGGTCGCTATTTGGTCAAGCGCGATCGGCTTCTTGTCGATACTCAACCCGAACAGTTGCCGGAACTGCCCGAAGAGATTCCGAGCGCGATCGTTCCTTATTTGAGATTGTTTGCCTATCAGTTGCACGTACCTCAAGTATACGGGCTGATATCGTCCCAGACGAGCAAACTCTCAGGAGATATCTGGCTGCTGGAAAACGCGCCTATTGTGAAGGTGACGGAATCTTTAATGCCGGAATTGGCAGACTCCTGGAAAGGAGCCTCCGCCATGCGACAGCTCAATTGGCTGTGGCAAATTGCCAAGTTGTGGCAGCCTTGTATGGCTCAGGGCGTGGCTTCCACCCTGCTGACTCCCGAACTGTTGCTGGTGTCGGGCCAGTTAGTCAGGTTTCTGGAATTGCAGCCCGATCGCAAACCGCCTAATTTGTCGCAGTTGGGCAAATTGTGGCAGCAGTGGATCGATGATGCTGACCCCACGATTGCCAATTTTTTGAGGCAACTTTGCCAGCAAATGGTCGCCGGTCAAGTGCGCCAAGGCGAACAACTCATGGGCCAGTTGGATAAAGCTCTGGCAAAATCCGGCCGATTTTACGATCGTCACATTGAGATTGCTACGGGCACAGATGTGGGCCGAGCCCGGGCTCATAACGAAGATGCTTGCTATCCGCCGGACGGTACGGTATTTGCCGGACTCCCGGGCGTGTCGGCTTGCGCGATCGTCTGCGACGGTATCGGCGGACAAGACGGCGGCGAAGTCGCTTCGGAATTGGCGATTGCTGTACTTCAGGAAAAATTGCAGCTTCTTCCCCTGCATCAAGCTAATTGGGACCCGCTGAGCCTGACTTCCAAGCTCGAACGGGCCGCCTGTGCCGCTAACGACAAGATAGCCAGTCGCAACGACAGCGAAAACCGCCAAGGCCGCCAGCGAATGGGCACTACCCTAGTCATGGGTTTAGCTCACATTCACGAAGTCTACGTCGCCCACGTCGGAGACAGTCGGGCTTACTGGATTACCCGCACCGGCTGCTATCAAGTTACTCTCGATGACGATGTAGCTTGTCGTGAGGTGCGTTTGGGTTACTCGCTATACCGCGATGCTTTGGAACAAGTCGCCGCCGGCGCTCTGATTCAAGCTTTGGGCATTACTTCCTCCAACACTCTGCACCCGACAGTGCAGCGATTTCCGGTGGATGAGGATTGCGTTTTTCTGCTGTGCTCCGACGGTTTGAGCGATAAAGACCGGGTTGAGGAATGTTGGGAAGCGGAAATTTTGCCAATTCTCGACGGTAGCATTAATGTGGCGAAGGCGCGCGATCGACTGATCGAGATTGCTAATACCAAAAACGGTCACGATAACGTCACCGTGGCTTTAATTCACTGTCAAGCACATTTGAAGGACAATGGCAATACTTTGACAGAATTGTCTGTCGCACCTTTAGATGTGCCGATCGAACTAATGCCCGACGCCGAAGATATGCCAACCGATTTGACCGGCAGCACAGCCCTGATCGAGGCTAATTCTCAACTAAAAACGCAGTTAATACAGCCGCCAGACAGAGGCAAAAGTCTATTTTCGCTGTTAGTAAAAATAGTTTTTTTGTTAGGTTTGGGAGGTGTATTTGCTTATTTTTTCATTCCTCCGGTGGGTCGGGCGATCGATACTGCCGGGGAGTCGATTTTCGGTAAACGCGGTTTAATTAATGCTCGAAGCGAGCCGGAGAAAACTGTTCAACCAGTATCTTCTGAACTCAATTATTTAGAAAAAGGCTCCTTTGTAGAACTCAAAAATTCTGGTAGTGGGGAATTGGGCGCTTCGGGCGATCGCTTGGATTTGCGATCGGCAATCGGTGAGTTGACTGTCAAAGGAACAGTCCCTGCAGGCAGCGTTTTGCAGGTGACAAACAAACAGCTTACGCCTCAAGGTAATTGGCTGGAATTAAAAGTTTGTTCGCTTCCTGCAATAGTGCCGTCGAACTCTCCCAAACCAAAATCAAATAAAGATTTCTCTACTGTTTCCCAACCAACAATCAGTCCATCTCCCGCTGCGGCCAGTCCCTCGCCTTCGCCGGATATTAAGCCAACAGTTGCAGTAGAAACCGCCAAACTGCAAGCGGGAGAAATCGGATGGATTCAGGAAAAAGATGCCGTTTCTAAAGTAGCAATTAACCCAACTCCCAACCCCACTCAACAGGGGAAATGCGCTGTTGGTTATGACTCAACTCCCAATTCTAATTAATTCTCGTCGGTCATCGCTGATTAGTTTTTTTTGTTATACCAAATTTGGTTAATTACTCGCAATCAAGGATATTTCTTCAGATTGGTTCGTAGTGCGGACTTTAGTCCAATACGGTTCACTTAACATATTTATGCCCCGGAGATCCCCCTCGCATCCCCCTTAAGAAGGGGGACTTTGAGGGTATTCTTGTCCCACCCCCTACTCCCCTTTTTAAGGGGGGTTAGGGGGGATCTTTCTTAAGTGAACCGTATTGGACTTTAGTCCGCGAAATGGAGCGGACTGAAGTCCGCACTACGAACTGTCACGCGCTTTATTTTAGAGTGAGATATGTCGCTAATTCTGGAAGTTCACCCGCGCGCTGCCACTCGGCTGCGCCCAGCCGTACTTTGGTGCGATCGGTAATCTTCTGCACATCTCGCAATTGCTTTTTCGTATAAGGCCCCTCGGCTTTACCGCTGCGGAATACGTACCATTGAGCCTGTTCTGGTTTGGGCTTTTTCGTTGGTGACGATCGCTTTTGAGGTGGTGAAGTTGACTTTCTGACAGGCCTCATCCGAGTATTGCCCAACTCGGCTGCAAGCTGGTTGAGTTCGACTTCAACTGGATCTGGATCGGATAAATTAGCATTGGACGATCGGCTTTTAGCTGAAGTTTTAACTGATGGCTGACCCCTAGCAATGTCTACTTCGCGACGCGAACCCCAGAAATGCCACAGCACAACCCAAACTAGCGCCACGATATATCCTAAAATCTGTTCTTCTGCTTTTAACCATTCTGAAGGTTCTCCAAACATCCGATAACCGATCGCACCAAATACGATCGCGATCAGATTGAAATAAATTAGATAGGTAGCATCATTAGCAGCTAAATGCCAACTCGTTGTATGGCGAACAAAAGATTGAATCGCTGCTGTTTGATTGTGTTTCCAACTTTTTCTAGCTTGAATGTGACTGTAACCGGGAGAGTCAGCGGGCCACCATGTCGCAGCCCAATTAAGCAAATGCGCCGACCAATGATGCCAAACTGCATATCCAACTATACCGCTCCAAAATACGCAAACAACTAACAGAAAAGTTGTCAGCGGCAGTAGCTTTATTGGCACCATTTCGGCCGTGACAATAGTTAGTAAAAAAAACGGAGTACCAGTCAGAATTGGCACAAACAGGATTTCCAATATCTTTAGCAAATAGCTATAGAAAATTCCGAGGAATTTGACCAGAATTTTGATTCGATTGGCAAAGCGAAAGTGATACAAATAAGTAGATGCGATCGCGCTTCCTAGAATTAAAGCAACCAGCGCGCCCGAAGAATTTCCCATCGGCACCATGAAAAGGGCGATCGCCGGAATTCCCATAACAATAGCAGCAGGCAGCGTAGCAAATGCGATAATGCCTTCCCTCCAGTGCAGCCAAGCCGATACTGTTGCTGTCGGCGAGTGACTGTGGCGGCGGATTTCCACCCACTCAGCAAATTTACTTAAGCCCCAATGGTAGAAAGCAAATAACGGTATCTGACACAACCAAGCAAAGGCGATCGCACCTTCAAAATCAGAATTGCTGATGCTGCGCCAGTACGCTGTGTTAAATCTGTAGTAGTAGTAATAATATCTAGGCAGCAGCACCCAAATAATCAGCCAAAAGCCAATGCTTAAGGCAAACCCTTTTGCCCATGATGCAGGATAGGGAAGAAACTTGGGCCAGTTATTCATGATGGCGACAATGGGAACGGATTTCAATATTGTCCCACTACACTTGACCTGCGGCAATTGATTTATAGTCTTTCTGTGCTCTGGTATGAGGTACTATCCGGGATTGGGCATTGGCCAAACAGGGCATTGGGCGGAGCGAAGCGGAGGGATTGGCCAAACAGGGCATAGGGCATACCTCACCACGCGATCGAACTGCTATAGCGTTAAATCTTCCCACCGCTAGGGTTGTGTCGGGAAACATTAGTTTTTTTCCATTCAGTCAAAAACAATCTCAAAGTTATCTGTGTTTATCTGCAATTATCTGCGGTTTTAGCATCAAGACAATCGATATTAAATTTGTATTGCATAAGTCCTCGATTAATACATCAAGCGCCGATTAAAGGCAGATTGACCCCGATCGACGCAAATAATTTTAGATAATTTGTGAGTGAAAAAGGTGTATTGCAAATTAGGCAATTAGGAGCTTGCAAGTACGGTTTGTCTAAAATCTTCGCGATATTAGTTGACCTGATGAAATACTTGGGTCATTTTTTGATTGACAAATAGCAATGTTTATAGTATGTAAGCGATAAAATGGTGCTAAATTAATTTAGCTCCGGCAACGACCGCGCCGGAAACAAAAGGTTACAATCAAACATACATTCTATTTCGATAACAATACTGTTTATAGCTTGAACTCTCAGTGTCCTACAACAACACCTCAACTCAATTTCAATTTGATTCAATCGACAGCGCCCTCGCAGACATGAAAGCAGGCCGGATGGTGGTAGTAGTCGATGACGAAAATCGCGAAAACGAAGGCGACGTGATTTGTGCCGCCCAATTCGCCACTCCCGACAATATCAATTTTATGGCAGTGAACGCCCGGGGTTTGATTTGTCTGGCCTTGAGCGGCGACAGGCTCGATCGCCTGGAACTGCCCCTGATGGTCAGCAAAAACACGGACAACAATCAAACAGCCTTCACTGTCAGCATCGATGCAGTTAACGGCGTCAGTACCGGCATCTCCGCCGAAGACCGCGCCCGCACCATCCAAGTTGCGATTCACCCGGACACTAAACCTCAAGACTTGCGCCGTCCCGGTCACATTTTCCCGCTGCGGGCGATCGACGGTGGCGTTCTCAAACGCGCCGGCCACACCGAGGCCTCGGTTGACCTCGCCAGACTCGCGGGCCTCTATCCCAGCGGCGTCATCTGCGAAATTCAAAACCCCGACGGTTCGATGGCGAGGTTGCCGGAATTAATCGAGTACGCTAAAACCTACAACCTCAAAATCATCAGCATTGCTGACTTAATTAGCTACCGACTCAAGTACGATCGGTTTGTCCGCCGCGAAACAGTCGCCAAATTGCCCACAGAATTCGGCAATTTCATGATTTATGCCTACCGCGACACTCAAGACGATTCAGAACACGTTGCTATTGTCAAGGGCGACCCCGCAGAATTTAAGGACAAACCCGTGATGGTGCGAGTGCATTCGGAATGTCTGACCGGCGATGCTTTGGGTTCACTGCGCTGCGACTGTCGGATGCAGCTACAAGCAGCGCTGAAAATGATCGAAAATGTTGGTTCTGGTGTCGTAGTTTACTTGCGCCAAGAAGGTAGGGGCATTGGATTGGTCAATAAACTAAAAGCTTACTCGCTGCAAGATTTGGGATACGATACCGTAGAAGCTAACGAGCGGTTGGGCTTTCCTGCCGATCTTCGCAACTACGGCATTGGAGCGCAAATGCTCAACGATTTGGGGGTGAAAAAAATTCGATTGATTACCAACAACCCTCGCAAAATTGCTGGTTTGAAAGGTTACGGCATAGAAGTAGCCGATCGCGTCCCGTTACTGATAGAAGCCACAGATTACAACTCGATTTATTTGGCAACAAAAGCCGAAAAACTCGGTCATATGCTGCTGCAAACTTATTTAGTAACAGTGGCGATTCAGTGGAACGAAGCGAAGGAAGAAGGAAGAGGTTCGAGGGAAGAAGGAAGAAGGAAGAAGGAAGAAGGAAGAGGTTCGAGGGAAGATGGAAAAGAGGAAGATTCTGCCATCCAAAATCGGTACGGACACTTGGAAAAACTACGGGAATTGGCGGCCAGCCAAGATTTGGTGCTGAAAGAAGAAGCGCGGCCGGTGGGCGTAGCTTTGTTTGGAGAAGGCTCTCTGATCGTTCACCTCGGCTTCGATCAAGCCGGACTCGCAGCCCCGGACTGGTACAAAGACCAAAACCATCCTTATGTCAAGGCGATCGGGCAAATTCTTCAATCCATCAGCAAAGATCCCAATTTGCAAACATTAGAATTCCTGGTTTCCTCCGGTGGAGACCCGCTCAAAACCCTGCAAGTAGGGATCGATCGAGAAACCTTCCCCCTAGCACAAGTCGCGTCCGCCTGCGCCAAGCTTCAACCCCAAACAATTTATAGTTTTTCGGCTATTCCCGATTCAGGCCTGGGAATGTCAAGCTAGGTTCAGCATTTAAAGAGAGCGAATTTGAGATGGACATGAACGTTGGTGACTTTCTGCACCGGCTCGACCTCCGGGGACAAGCGCTTAAAGGCACCAACCTTAGCGGTGCGGAATTCCGAGGAGCCAACCTTAGAGGCACTGACCTCCGAGAAACCAACCTCAAAGGCGCTATTCTCAGGTATGCAGACCTGATCGAAGCAGATATGACCGGCGCAAATCTCAGTGGGGCCGATTTAACTGAGTCACTGCTCAATGTAGCCAACCTCACCAAAGCCGATTTGACCGGTGCTGTCCTCCGAGAAGCTACTCTGGTAGGAGCCGAACTCCATCAAGCCAACCTCAAAGGCGCAAGTTTGATCAAGGCCAATTTAGTTGGAGCAAATCTCCTCCAAGCCAACTTAACCAGAACCAACCTCAGCGGAGCCGATTTGCGCGGTGCTCAGATGACCGGCGCGATTTTAGACAAAGCCGTATACAACAACCGGACAATTTTTCCTGACGATATCAATCCAGCCGCAATGGGAGCATTTTTGCTGGCTCCCAATGCGTCGCTCCCAGGATTAAATCTGATTATGGTAGATTTGACTGAAGCGGATTTAAAGGGAGCCGATTTGCGGCGGACAAACTTATACAAAGCTATTTTATTTGGAGCAAAGCTTGATCGGGCAAACTTAGCAGGAGCCAACCTCAGCGGAGCAGATTTGAGGGAAGCCAGTTTGATCTCTACCATTTTAGAAAAAGCTGTTTACAGCAACCAAACATTGTTTTCAGAAGGAATTGACCTCCGTCTCGGCGGAGCTTATTTAATTGCTCCCAATGTATCGCTGCAAGGGGTAAACTTAACCGGAGCCGACTTAAACGGATCGGATTTAAGCGGAGCTAATTTGAGCAATTCTAACTTAAGTTCGGTCAATCTCAAAAATACAGACCTCAGCAGAGCCAGCTTAAAAAAAGCTTACCTCAAAGGTGCCAACTTGGAGGGAACAGATTTAAGAGGAGCCGATTTAAGCAGCGCCATTTTGCACCAAGTAAACTTGAGTTCTGCAGACCTCCGGGGTGTAGACTTAACAAGGGCAGACCTCAGCGGCGCTAATTTAAGCGACGCCGATTTGAGGGGGACAGATTTCACCGGAGCTACTTTGCTGTTCGCTAATTTGAGCGGGGCAGACTTGAGAGGTGTAGACTTAACAAAAGCCGACCTCAGCGGCGCTAAGTTAAACGAAGCAGACCTCAGAAAAGCAGATTTGATGAGAGTAAATTTGGAGGGAGCAGATTTAACTGAGGTAGACTTGAGCGACGCTCATTTATTCCGAGTTAATCTCAGAGGTGCTAACCTGAAAGGTGCTAACCTCAAAGGTGCACATTTGAAGGGCGTATCTTTGACCGACGCTTATTTGAGCGAAACAGATTTGACCGATGTAGAGCTGAGTCCGAGTTGTTTTGAACCGTCATTAGAATCGGAATGGTAATTAGTCAGCAGTCAGTAGTCAGTAGTCATTAGTCAGTAGTCATTAGTTGTTAGTTGTTAGTTGTTAGTTGTTAGTCATTGGTCATTAGTTAGGAATGAAAATTTAATAACTTAATTGCTCGTATTGCTCGTTACCAGGCTCTGCCTGGTAATGCAGGTGCGGAGGCTCTGCCTCCTTCTATCTCGCGGCTTCGGGAGGACTGTAGGAGGTGCTTAAGTTATTAAGTTTTCGCTCCTTAGCCTTAGCAGTTAACAACTAATAGCTGTAAATTCAAAAAGGCGGACAAAAAACATCATGTAACACTTAACCAGTAATTATTGTAAGACAAAAACTGCCGCCAAATAACATCAGCTAATAACCAATAACCAATAACCAATAACCAATAAACAATAACCAATAACTAATAACTAATAACTAATAACTAATAACTAATGACTAATGACAAACCGTTAGGCTCTGTGATTCAAGGTTCCCTCAGTAAGGGATTAGAAGTGCGACTGCACGCTGATGTTTCGGTGGAAGATATGAGGGTGGGGAAATTTTTAGTAGTGCGGGGGGTGCGATCGCACTTTTTCTGTATGCTAACTGACGTGTCTCTGGGAACATCCAGCGGACGCATTTTATCCAACCCTCCTAACCCCAACGACGATTTTTTGATCGCAGTGCTCGCAGGTAGCAGCACCTACGGTACGATCGAGCTTTCGCCGATGTTAATGCTGAGTGCAGAAAAAGAAAAATCTCAAGCAATCTTCGATCCCAAAAGCAAGGGATTCCCTGAAAAGGCGGCGGCGTTAGGCAATTTGGGTTCTTTTGAGGCGCAAAGCGGGGCAGATATGGAACTGCTGCCGGTCAAAACTATTCCCAGCCACTTTTCCCAGGTGTTTGATGCCAAAGAAAGCGATTTTAGAGCGGTTTTTGGCTGGGAAGATGACCCGTACCGCCGCAATTTTGCGATCGGCAAACCGATTGACATGGACGTTCCTGTGTGCTTGGATTTAGACCGATTTGTGGAACGCAGCAACGGAGTTTTTGGGAAGTCGGGAACGGGTAAATCTTTTCTGACGCGCTTGGTTTTGTCGGGAATTATTCGCAAGCAAGCTGCTGTCAATCTAATTTTTGATATGCACTCGGAGTACGGGTGGGAAGCGGTTTCCGAAGGAAAACAATTTAGCACTGTTAAAGGTTTGCGGCAGTTGTTTCCCGATAAAATTCAGATTTATACGCTAGATCCAGAATCTACAAAACGTCGGGGAGTTCGTGACGCTCAAGAGTTGTTTTTGAGTTTCGATCAAATTGAAGTGGAAGATATCTCGCTGGTGCAGCGGGAGTTAAATTTGTCGGAAGCTAGTATCGAAAATGCAATTATTTTGCGTAACGAATTGGGAAGCGGCTGGATAAATAAGTTGTTGGACATGACGAATGAAGACATCCAAATGTTTTGCGAAGAAAAGCGGGGAAATAAATCTTCGATTATGGCTTTGCAGCGCAAATTAGAACGTTTAAATGATTTGAAATACATTCGCCAACGCTGTCCTAAAAATTATGTAACTGAAGTTTTGCAGTGTTTGGATAGTGGGAAAAATGTAGTAATTGAGTTTGGTTCGCACTCGGATTTGCTGTCGTATATGTTGGCGGCAAATGTGATTACTCGCCGCATTCACGCATCTTACGTGAAGAAAGCAGAGAAGTTTTTGCAGAGTAAGAATCCGTGCGATCGCCCGCAGCCGTTGGTGATTACTATTGAGGAGGCTCACCGCTTTCTCGATCCGGCGATCGTGCGATCGACTATTTTCGGTACGATCGCCCGCGAAATGCGAAAATACTTCGTCACCCTGCTAATTGTAGACCAGCGTCCCTCCGGTATCGACGGCGAGGTGATGTCGCAAGTCGGCACCCGGATCACAGCTTTGCTAAACGACGATAAAGACATCGATGCTATCTTTACCGGCGTTTCAGGAGGCCAAAGTTTGCGATCGGTTTTGTCGAAACTAGACTCGAAACAGCAAGCATTAGTTTTGGGGCACGCCGTACCCATGCCCGTAGTCGTGCAGACTCGTCCTTACGACGAGCAATTCTACAGGGAAATCGGGGATATTGACTGGCAAGAAATGCCGGACGAACAGGTGTTTGCAGAGGCGGAATCTGCTAAAATGGATCTGGGATTTTAGGTTGACAACTCCTAGATTAATTGGAGGAATTACGTAACTTTTAGTGTAAATTAATCCCAATCGCTAAAAATTGGCTCCCGCTAATCATGAAGGAAATAGCTAGTTTTTGCCTGAATTATAAATCCATAGGCTTGGTATAAGAGATTCCAACAGGGAAAATCCCTGAACAAAAGACATTCTTATTTGCTTCGTACTTCGCAATGACAATCTTAATCCAAGCCTATTGAATTATCAATGAGAAAGTGTGGCGATCGACAGTTCAATAACATTAGCCCTCATCTAGGAAGCCCGTATCTACACCCCTCCTATCCTCGCTCCTCAATTTCCACAATTTAAGATAGATAAAATTTAGGCATTTAAACGCAAGTTCTAAGGATTTGAATATTTTTTAGCAGCTAGGATTAGGAAAGAGCGATCGTCTCTAACTTTACGAAAACCCCAAATCAGAGTTTAAGTTATATTAGTGGCTTGTGACATTCTCGGCTGTCACAATCGATTGTCAGGGAATTTTGCAACATTCCATATATTTTTTGATACAATATAGGGTGGCTTTGCGGCGCGATCGCAAGTTTGAAAGTAGCAAATATTCAAATTCCAGTCTGTTGAATTCCCAGTATAAACAAACACAACTATAACGAGCAGGATCAGTGAATGTACGGTTTAGTTAACAAAGCGATCGAAGAAATGGTTTGCTCTCGCTTCGGAGAAGAGACTTGGGAAACCATCAAAGAGAAAGCAGATGTAGACATTGACTTTTTCATGACAATGGAAGCTTATCCAGACGATCTGACTCACCGACTCGTACACTCCGCAAGCGAAGTGCTAGGAATGAGCCCAGACGAGGTTTTACAGGCTTTCGGGGAATATTGGGTAATCTATACCGCTTCCGAAGGCTACGCCCAAATCCTCGATCTCGCGGGAGATAACCTGCGGGAGTTTCTGGGCAACCTCGACAATCTCCACGCCCGCGTCGGGTTGAATTTTCCCCAGCTTCAACCGCCTTCGTTTCGGTGTACTGACAACTCCGAAAATAGTATGGAACTTCACTATTACTCTCACCGGCAAGGGTTGGCACCAATGGTGAAGGGGCTGTTGAAAGGCTTGGCGTGCCGATTCCAAACAGAGGTAGAAATTGAGCAAACAAGCGATCGCACTCAGGGTGCAGATAGCGACGTGTTCTCCATCCACTACAAATCTAACTGAAGCTATAGCCTCGATCGCAAGCATGAGATATTCATGAATTAATTAACAATTGCTCAATTCCCCAATCCCCCAATCCTCCAATTCCCCAATCTAAAATCTCCACTCATACCTCATCTTTTCCTCGAAGAGCTATAGCAGTTTTCACAAAAATGAGGTATTGACAGATAGAGCCCTCAATCCCTCAATCCCCCAATCCCCCAATCTAAAATCTCCAATCTTACCTCATCTTTCCCTCGAAAAGCTATATTATGGTTCCCCCTGCATTCAGTTCTCCTCCTTTGATATTTGCAAAGGCTTTTCCATTTCATTTAGTATTTCGGAAACGGGAGACTGAAATTATCCATTTGGGAGATGTTTTAGCTAGGATTTGCCCGGAATTATCTTTAGGAAGTTCCCTGAAGGAACACTTTCGGATCGAACGCCCCAAGATTCCCGTAGAATTTGACGTGATTCGAGAAAAGTGTGAGTCGATGTTTCTGATCGAATACCTGCACAGCAAAATCTTACTCAAAGGGCAGATGGTGCCGGCGGAAAATCCAGAAATTATCTTTTTCCTCGGTTCTCCTTGGATCGAAGACTTAGCGGATCTAACCCCGCTGGGGCTGACAATTAACGATTTTGCTCTTCACGATCGGGTAGTGGATTTGCTTTTATTGTTGCAAGGAAAGAAAACTGCCTTAGCGGATGCTAAAAAACTCACTGATAAATTAACTAAACAGCGAGCTCAATTGCGATCGGCATTACAGGAAGCAGAACAGGCGGCGAATGCTATGGCTCAAACTCAACAACTCAAAAAAACTCTCCAAGAATTGCAGCAAACCCAAGCGCAACTGATCCAAAGCGCTAAAATGTCTAGCTTGGGTGAACTTGTGGCTGGTGTAGCTCATGAAATTAACAATCCCATCAACTTTATTGTCGGTAATCTCGACTACGCTAGCGATCGCATTCAAGAATTGTTGCAACTGATCAAGCTGTATCAAAAATACAATCCCAATCCTGCACCGGAAATTGAAGCTTATGCAGATGAAATTGAATTGGATTTTTTAGATGAAGACTTGCCTAAGCTTTGTTCTTCCATGCGGGTGGGTGGTGACAGAATTCATAATATCGTGCTGTCGCTGCGTAATTTTTCTCGCCTAGACGAAGCGGAAATGAAGTTTGTCGATATTCACGAAGGGCTAGATAGTACCCTGCTAATACTGCAACATCGCCTCAAGGCAAATAATGGCCGCTCGGAAATTGAAGTGATTAAAGAATATGGCCCTCTGCCACTTATAGAATGTTATCCAGGACAGCTCAATCAGGTGTTTGTCAATCTACTTGGCAATGCGGTAGATGCTTTAGAAAGCCAGAAGCAGGAGGGCCCTCAGATTCGGATTCGCACGGAACTTTTGCCGGCGGACGATCGCGCCAGAGTGTTAATTTCCGATAACGGGCCGGGATTTAGTAAAGAAGTTGGCGATCGAATGTTTGACCCCTTTTTTACCACAAAACCTGTAGGTCAGGGTACAGGCTTGGGGCTCTCGATCAGTTACCAGATTATTGTTTTGAAACATCAGGGGTTGATTCGCCCTGTTGGTGTACCGGGAGAGGGAGCGGAGTTTTGCATTGAAATTCCCTTGAAGCAAAAAAATAGGGCTGGTGGGATCCAAGCCAGCTTTTAAGCTGCGATCGCCCTCAAGAATTATGTGCCTATGAGGGGGAGAGGGGGAGAGGGGGAGAGGGGGAGATTGGGAGAGGGGGAGAGGGGGAGATTGGGAGAGAGGGAGATTGGGAGAGGGGAATATGGCATTGAAATTTACAATTTAAATGCCCAACAGCCACTTTTTCTAGTCGGAGTCATGTCACACATCTTACTCGCTCACAGCATAATTTGCATATCATGCTTTATAATAAATGTCAAGAAATATTTTAAATGGTAAGTGCAGCGAATACGGCGATCGGGTTCGGTTATCTCGCATCCCAGCATCTAGGCAGGGAGAAAAATTCAAGCGATGATAGAACAGAGAGCAAAAAAAGCCCTCGAATTGCATGAGTCTGTTTGTATGAGTAGGTTTGCATGAGTATTGTGAAGTTGAGTTGCAGTTAAAACTAGCAAGGAATTGAAAACCTTAAGGAAAAATGTAGAATCTTGACCTTAAGACAGAGGTTTTTACCCTTTACGACTCTCAAAATTTGGAATAATATTGAGTAAAGTAAACTTAAATTCACTTCGCCGGAACAAGCTGTTAAAGCTAGCAATTTACGGAAAATCGACGGGGATTACTAGACAATCAAGCACAAAATTAATCCCAAACAACAAGCTTCTACCGATCGTCACCGATAAACAGGAGGGGGTAATATCCCCTCTGTAGCAGTCTCGATCCCACTTACAAGAGTGGGACAGGGTATCACCAACTTTTTATCTGTTGTTACAAGGAGTGCAAAACTCACCCATGTCCACTACAACCCCTAAAACCAAAACAGTGAAAGCCGATCGCACAAGCAGTCGGCCATACTCCTCAACGGATACGGTTCGTACCTATCTGCACGAGATCGGTCGAGTACCCCTGCTAACCCGAGAAGAAGAGATTATTTTCGGCAAGCAGGTACAGCAAATGATGAAATTAATCGAAGCCAAACAAGCACTGGCTAAAGAATGGCAGCGGGAACTCACTCAGCAAGAGTGGGCTGCCGAAATTGAGTTGACAGAAGCTGAACTGAACAGGATCTTGCAGTCGGGGCGGCGCGCCAAGCAAAAGATGATTGAAGCGAATTTGCGCTTAGTAGTGGCGATCGCCAAAAAATACCAGAAACGTAACATGGAATTCTTGGATTTAATTCAAGAAGGCACCCTCGGTTTAGAACGAGGAGTAGAAAAATTTGACCCGATGCGGGGATACAAATTTTCTACCTACGCCTACTGGTGGATTCGCCAAGCAATCACCCGCGCGATCGCCCAACACGCCCGCACCATTCGATTACCAATTCACATCACCGAAAAACTCAACAAAATTAAAAAAGTGCAGCGGGAACTCACCCAGCAGTTGGGTCGTTCTCCTTCCCCTGCAGAAATTGCCTCCGCCTTGGAACTGCACCCTTCCCAAATTCGGGAATACCTGCTGATGGCAAGACATCCAGTCTCTTTGGACTTGCGGGTTGGAGACAACCAAGATACAGAACTGCAAGAACTATTAGAAGACGAAACTGCATCTCCAGACAACTACATTACCTCGGAATTGCTGCGGCAAGACCTGAATACATTGATCTCAGAACTTACCCCGCAGCAGCGAGATGTGATCGTTCTGCGCTTCGGTTTGGAAGACGGCACCGAAATGTCGCTGGCAAAAGTGGGAGAACGGCTCAATCTCAGCCGGGAACGGGTGCGGCAGCTAGAACATCAAGCCCTCGCCCACCTGCGGCGGCGCCAATCTCAAGTCAGAGAATATTTGGCTAGTTAGTGACTTAAAGAGTTGAGAATTTTACCAAAATCTCAACTCTTTTTTCGTATTGGTGCTGCTGGTAATGATGTTTTTATTTGAAAGGTCGATCGCCCGATCGGGCGATCGCAAACAAAATTTATTAAAACTAATTTTAGATGAGAGTTCAGGAACCGGGCGGGCGATCGAGACTTCAAGTTAATAGCCCGCGTTAAGCCAAATACCCGGTTTCTATACCAGCTTTTGAAACTGTTACAAGACTTGCTTCGAGGCAGCTAAGTAGTAAGACACAATTAATTACACAAAACTCTGGGCTACAAGCCTTGCCTAGTAAAGAATCAGCAAAAAATCAGTGTGTAATTAATTCTGTCCAATTACTTATTTAAAAATTTGGGGCTAGCCAGTGGTTTTAACTTATTTTATATTAACAAGCGGTGTACAAGGTCTGGCGATCGCCCTGGCCCTCTCGCCCGGTAACTTCAGCATCGGATTCGCCCTGCGCGAATTCCGACACTGGGAAATCAAATCCGGCGTTTCCATCTCGCAATCCCCCGCCAATCCCCACCCAGATACAGCATTCACAGGTTTAGCAGACGGTGTTTACCTCTACGGCCAGTCCAACAAGCCAGATGAAATTAAAAAAGAATATTTTGTCTTTGAAATGAGACAGAGTAAAGTAATTGGGGCTTTTTACCTGCCTCAGTCTGATTTTTACTGTTTTTACGGCAATGTAGACCGAACTCGGTTAAATTTAACAGTAGTGGACAGTTACGACGGCACTAGCTCTCCCTACTCCGTCAACCTGCAACATTATCAGCAACTTTCCGCCCCTAGCGACAACGACCGGCGAATTTTGGGTATTTGCAAGAAAGCTCACAAACAGCAAGTGTGGGGAAAATAATACTATTTTTCTAAAGATTTGGATCGCGGTATCGATTTGTTGCATTGTTTGAGGAAGTGCTATTAAAACTAGAACGAAGCACCAATCTGCCTGCAGCAAAAACAATCTCGAAACCCAGTTTATTCCTAAATGCTTCGCGATCGAACCTGTTATTTTTGTCAGAAATCAGGCTTATTTAACGAATCCAAGCGCAATTTTTTTGCTCCATTGACTACAGCGAAGCGAAATAAGGCGCATTTTTTGAAGGCCAGAACCTAAACCCAACCTTTTTTCTGAGAATATTTTCCCGTTTGGCTAAGATATTGTTTCGCGACAAACCAGGCTCGATCGCCATGCCGGAAGTCAGCGGATGTTAGCTGTATACTGCTTAAGAAGGCATTGCTAGGGTGCGTCAGACAAAAAACAGGAAATACCGGAGAAAATGTAGGCGTCTGACGCACAGTCAAACTACAACACTCTTGGACGGCAGACTGCACCGCGCCATCCGTCAGGGTTCAGGAAACAGCAAGAAAATTGCTCCCGAACCCTGAATTTTAGACAGACACCACACACTCGGCAAGATGAAACTGCGTCGAAAAACACTATCAATAGTTGGCATTACCATCGCTGGGCTGACTAGCATTCTATATGCCGCCTCCTCAAGCATCCTTTTGAGCAGCCTTGTCAAAGCAGAAGAACAAGAAGCCACACAAGTTGTCAAGGGAGCGCTCAACGTGTTCGGCCAAACCGCCGATGATTTCAACTTGCGCTTTGCCGACTGGTCAGCCTGGGACGACAACTACGCTTTCATCCAAAACGGTAACAAAGAATTTATCGCCTCCAATTTGATTCCCGAAGGACTGGCTAATGTGAGAGTTAATATAGCCCTATTTGTCAATACTTCGGGCAAAATAGTTTACGGTACGGGTTTCGACAGCCAAAAGGTGAAACTAACCCCTGTTCCAGAAGCATTAAAAAAGCGCATTTCTCTCAGCGACCCGCTGTTGCAGCACCCCAACATCAAAAGCAGCCTCACTGGTATTCTGCTGCTACCGTCAGGGCCGATACTGATTGCTTCCCGACCAATTGTCACTACAAAAAACACTGGCCCGATTCGAGGCACGCTGATATTCGGGCGCAATTTGGATGCTGCGGCAATTGCCAGGATTTCTAAAATTACTCGCTTGCCTCTGATTGTACGCACCGTTAATGAGGCTCAGTTACCTGCTGACTTTGTGGAAGCGCGGGAGAAACTGTCGGGGAAAAAACCGATTTTGGTGCGCCGTGTCAGCGAAGATTTGATGGCAGGTTACGCCCTGATCCGGGATATTTACGATCGACCCGCACTGCTGCTGCGAGTTGATATACCCAGAGAAATCTACCGCCAAGGTCAAATTAGTTTGTTGTACCTGCTGGTGTCTGTAACGTTAGCGGGCATTGGGTTTGTCGGCTGCACTCTGCTGTTGCTAGAGTATCTGGTGCTGTCTCGGTTGAGCGGTTTGGCTTCATCAGTGAACCGTGTCAGCAGCAGCCAAGACCTCTCGATGCGGCTGCAGGTGACGGGCGAAGACGAGTTGTCCGACCTTGCCCATACTATCAATGGAATGCTCGGGGCGATCGCCAGTGCCGAAAACGAACAACTAGAAGAAAAAGCCCGCTACCGAGCCGTAGTCGAGCAAGCTACAGATTGTATTTTCCTGTGGGACGCTCAAACCAAACGGCTTTTAGAAGCCAATACAGCATTTAGAAACTTGCTCGATTACAGCCTGGAAGCAATATCGCAACTGACTATTTACGATATCACCGCCTACTCCCAAGATTTAATTGACAGCAATATCGAGTCCCTGCTGACCGACAAAAAATTCAAAATGGGCGAAGTTCTCTACCAGCGCCGAGACGGTTCCTGCGTGGACGTAGAAGTCAGCGCCAGCGTGATTTCCTACGGAGGCCGCGAGATTATTTGCACTGTTGTCCGCGACATTACCGAGCGCAAACAAGCCGAAGCCGAACTGCGAGCCTCCGAAGAACGCTACAAACTTTTGTTTAGATACAACCCCCATCCCATGTGGGTTTACGACTTAGAAACCCTCGAATTTATAGCCGTCAATCAAGCAGCTATCCACCACTACGGCTACACTCGCGAAGAATTTCTCGACATGACCGTTGCCGACATTTATCCTCCCCAAGAACTGCCAAGATTGCTACAAAATATATCCCAAGTAGATGCCGATATTGACTTTACCAGCCTGTGGCAGCACCAGAAAAAAGACGGCACAATTATTGACGTAGAAATTACTTCTTATGCCTTGATATTTGATAGCAAAAATGCTGAATTAGTCATGGCTCACGACGTGACCGACCGCTTGCAAGCCGAGGCAGAACTGTACAAGGCAAAGGAAGCAGCAGAAGCAGCTAATTTGGCGAAAAGTCAGTTTTTAGCTAACATGAGCCACGAACTGCGAACTCCTCTAAATGCAATTATCGGTTACAGCGAAATTTTGCAAGAAGATGCTTTAGATTTGGGCGAAGAAAATTTTATTTCTGATTTAACAAGAATTCATAATGCAGGCAATCATTTACTGGGATTGATTAATGATATTCTGGATTTATCGAAAATAGAAGCCGGTCACGCGGAACTTGAATTGACAACTTTTGACCTGTTCGACGCAGTTCAAGATATCGCCAAAACTGTTCAACCGCTATTTTTACGAAACACCAATCGTTTGAATATTGAGTGCCCTAATGATATTGGCGAATTGCAATCCGATAAAATTAAATTTACTCAAATTTTGTTTAACTTGCTCAGCAACGCCGCTAAGTTTACCGAAAAAGGGACAATTACACTCAGCGTGGAAAAAATTAAAAATGATGAGAATAGTTGGGATGCTGAACGGTTTATTTTTAAGTGTACGGATACGGGAATTGGGATAACTCCCGAACAGCTACAAAAGTTATTTCAACCTTTTACACAAGCTGATGCTTCGACTACTCGCAAGTACGGAGGTACGGGTTTGGGTTTGGCAATAGCACAGAAATACTCTGAGATATTGGGGGGAGAAATTACGGTGAATAGCGAGTTTGGCAAGGGTTCAACTTTTACTCTCATGTTGCCGGCATAGGATATATTTGATATTTGATATGAATTCCGGTTGACTGTTGACTGTTGACGGTTGACTGTTGACGGTTGACTGTTGACGGTTGACGGTTGACTGTTGACGGTTGACTGTTGACTAGAGGGCGAAAAACTAAATGGTTGAGTGTTCTTTTGTTGCGGACACTAAGGAATAAAAATTTAATAATACCATTTTTCTAAAATCGTGCAACACTCTTCGACCCCCCCTAGCCCCCCCCTTGCAAAGGGGGGGGACAAGAACACTGTTGCATTCTTTTTTAAAATTGGTATAACTTAAGCGATTGCTCGTTACCAGGCTCTGCCTGGTAATGCAGGTGCGGAGGCTCTGCCTCCTTTGAGGAAGGCAACTTACAGGAGAGAGGACTGTAGGAGTTGTTTAAGTTATTAAGTTTTCGATCCTAAGACGCACTACGAACCATATTAATATTCAATACCTGCTTGAGCTTTAATCCCTTGTTCCCGAAATGGATGCTTGATTAAAGTCATTTCAGTAACCAAATCTGCCCGTTCAATTAATTCTGGGGGCGCGCCTCTACCTGTTAAAATAACATGAGTTTCTTCTGGTTTTTGTTCTAAACCGGATAGAACTTGCTCTACTTGCAAATAACCCAGTTTTAATGCTATATTAACTTCATCTAGCAGCACTAATTTAAACTCAGGATTGCAGATAAAAGTTAAGGCTTTTTCCCAGGCTTTTTGAGCTGTTTCGATATCTCTGTCTCTGTCTTGCGTGTCCCAGGTAAAACCTTCACCCATTGCATGAAATTCTAGCTGTTTTTCCCACATTTCAAAAACGGCTTTTTCTGCAGGTTCCCAAGCTCCTTTGATAAATTGTACTATGGCGACGCGGTATCCGTGACCGAGCGATCGCACAACCATGCCCAAAGCAGCCGTAGTTTTGCCTTTACCGTTGCCGGTATTGACAATTATCAAACCTTTGTCTTTAGAAGCGTTGGCAATTCGCTGCGCCTGCACTTCTTGGCGGCGCTGCATTTTCTGTTTGTGCTGTTCGGCTGTTAAACCAGTGGTTGTAGTTGTTTCTGTATTGGTTGCCATGAAATTTCTTTTTTAACCGCAGATTAACGCAAATAAACGCTGATAGATGCAGGATGTGTAGTTACGCCCAGACTGTTTGCAAGTTTAGCACGAAACCCGGCAAAATATCTTCTCCTGACAGCTCTGCGGGACTTTCCAAAACTTCTGTTGCTTGTCCTTGGCGGTAGATTTCTACTCGGCGGGTTTTACGGTTGATTAACCAGCCTAATTTTACTTGGTTGTTCATGTATTCTTGCATTTTGTCTTGAGTATCCTTGAGACTGTCAGTCGGGGACATTAACTCTAAGACAAAATCTGGGGCGATAGGAGGAAATTTTTGTTTTTGTTCGGGAGTCAGTGCATCCCATCTTTCTTTTTTGATCCAAGAGACATCGGGAGAACGATTTGCACCGCTGGGGAGTTTGAAACAAGTTGAAGAATCGAAACAAACTCCCAGTTTAGTTTGTCGGTTCCAAATTCCAAAATCAGTAGCTATTTCAAAATTGTAATTTCCGGTTTCTCCTCCTGTGGGTGACATGACGATTATTTCTCCTTTGGCGTTGCGTTCAAATTTGACATCGGGGTTTTCGCGACACAGTTGATAAAATTGGTCGTCGGTGATTTGGGCGATCGCATCAAAATTAATGGTAACTGCTAGCATGGTATTATCTGTTGGTAAATCGGGTGGCATCAGCCGGGAAAATCCGCCAACTAATCCGAATATTGAACAATCAGGATTTGTCTAAGATTTAATTGACTCGGAACCAGCGATAGCCGTAAGCTTGTAAGGGAATACAGGGCGATCCGTCATCGAGAGATTCGTACAGGCGATCGCCAAATAAATCAAAAAGATTGGTGTATTCGTTAGATTTGAGAGTAACCGTGCAAGGTTTGTCGGCTAGATTGTGGACGAGAAGCAATGTTCTGCCTTCCCAGTGACAGCAGTGGGCAAAAACCCAAGAACAGTCGGTTTCCAAAATTTGCCATTTTCCCCTACCGAACTCAGGACATTGCTTGCGGATGCGGATTGCACGTTCGACCCAGTTAATTAATGAGTTAGGATCGCGCTGCGCTGCGGCGACATTGACTTGTTTATAACTATATTCTCCGCTGGCGATCGCAGGTTTGGCAAGAGCATCAGTTGCAGCAGTCGAGAAGCCACCATTTGGAGCATCTGACCATTGCATCGCCGTGCGGACGCTGTTTCGACCTTCCAACGAAAGGTCATCTCCCATGCCAATTTCTTCGCCGTAGCGCAGCATTGGTGTACCGGGCAAAGTGAACAGCAAGCTATAGATTAGTTCAATCCGGCAACGGTCATTTCCCATCATCGGTGGTAAGCGACGGCGAATCCCGCGCCCGAAAATTTGCATTCTTTCATCGGGGGCGAATGCTGCAAAAATTTCCTCTCGTTCCGCTGAAGAAATTCGGTCTAGCGTCAATTCATCGTGGTGGCGCACAAAATTCAGCCACTGACAAACATCAGGAATCTCCGGTAAGATTTTTAGTCCCTCGCGCAGGGCTGTGGATTCTTGACGCGCTAGGGCTAAAAACAGATATTGGTTCAACAAAAAGTTGAACAGGACGTGCATTCTGTCGCCCTGATCAAAGTAGACGTGAATGCGATCGGGTGCCACATTTGCTTCTGCCAGCAAAACTGCATCAGCCTGACGCGATGACACAAATTCTCTCATTTCTTCCAAGAAACATCGCAGGTCATCGGGGCTTGTACCTTCGGTGTCAGTTTCTTTAATTAAAAAGGGAACAGCATCAATCCGAAATCCAGACACGCCCAGTTCTAGCCAGAAACCCATAATTTTGCAGATTTCTTCTCGTACCGCTGAATTGGTAATATTCAAATCTGGCTGTTCTTTATAGAAGTGATGCAAATAGTAAGAGTTTGCTTGTTCGTCGTACTCCCAAATACTGTCCTCGGCATCGGGAAACACCAGCATACTTGGATCGGTTTTGGGTGGATTTTTTGACCACACATAGTAATTGCGATACTTGGAATTTTCATCGCTACGCGCTGCAACAAACCAAGGATGTTGGTCGGACGTATGATTTACTACCAAATCGACTAGCACCCTAATTCCTCGTTCCCCTGCTTGGTGCATGAACTCGACAAAATCTCCCAGAGTTCCCAGTCGCGGGTCAATGTTGCAGTAATCCATCACATCGTAACCGTTGTCGCGGTTAGGCGAAGGATAAAACGGCAACAACCATAAACAAGTAATTCCCAGTCCTGATAAATAATCTAGCTTGTTGGTAAGTCCCTGAAAGTCGCCTACACCATCCCCGTTCGAGTCCAGAAAGGTTTCAACATCAAGGGAGTAGACTATTGCGTCTTTATACCAAAGGTCTTTCATAATTAGTTAGTTAGTTAAATTGAAATATTGTACCTGTGACAAAAACCAGGTTTTTCACCTAAAATTAATATCAAAATCTATATTTTTGGTTCAAAAACCCGGTTATAAGTTTATTGATAATGGTGCAAGATGTTCTATCGTGTCCGATCGACTGTAGGAAAATGCGATCGCGCGTGCGAATTTGAGTCCTTGGCATTTTACGGACTAAAGTCCGCACTACGAAGTTTTTTTGTGGTCATCGATAAGATGCGATATCGGGCAAATATTCCATCTTTTGTATGTCTTGACGGCATAGGAGTTGGTTTTTTTGCGGTCAACTACTCATCTACCCAATTGAGCAACCCAAGAGAGGTAACAGCTCCAAAAAAGTGAGCGCCAATCATATTGACGTTTGACATCGTTACAAAAATATCTAGGGAACGAATCACATTTTCTGTATTAGTTGCGAGCGCTTGTGGTTGAGCGAGCGTTTTTGCTAAAACTAGACCCACTGTTTCTTCCGAAGCGATAAACGCGATCAGTAGCCCCACTAAACTAGAATTTAATCCAATTCGTAAGGCTTGAGTAATATCTTCTTTGCTGGGATAGAACTCGATATCGCCTCCTTGTAAACGTCTGCCTAAAAGCCGATATCGAAAATCCCAAAATATCCTAAAAGCAAGCAATACAATACCAACTATCGCTAAAACTATGCCGAACCCAATACCTGGATTATTGGGTTGCTCGCTCAGGTTGCGGCTCAACATGGCAAGTATTAAAGTAATACCGGAAACTGCACCAAACAATAACTGTACCCAAAAGCTAAATCGACTGAACCAGCGAAAATTCTCGACGAATTTGCTTTGGAGAAGTGGTGGCGATACGGATACGGATTCTGATTGATTCATTATATACACCTTATTGCTGAATTGATAATTATCACAAACGAAACAAGGAAGAGGTTGTTTCGGCCGATAGTCTGGGTGCCGTGCGATCGCTCCTAGACGCATCAATGCCTTTAAACCTTAGTTTTTTACTCGATCTTCGGGTAACAACCAATGATTTTAGTGCATCAAACTCGGTTTTTCATCATCCCGAAGTGATATCATGTGCGATCGATTACCATAGCAAGAATAGTTCGTAATGCGGACGACCGTCCTCCGTTTAAGCTCGGACTAAAGTCCGCACTACGAACCAGGGCGATCGCACGCGATATGAACGACGATCTATTAGACTTCTGCTCTAAAAACCTGTAAAGAACAGGCTATTTGAGCCTGTTCCCCAAGAGTTATTTGAGAGGTCTATTCCTCAATCAGGAATGGCTGAGGGATACACGCCTGTAGCAACTAGCACGGGTTTGTTGGTATACTCGGCTTCTAGCTTCTGCTTTAAGGTCAAATCCCATTGCAAATCGTATTCGCGATCGAGTTCAGCGACAACAAACTGACGCAGCACACCGGTTACGGCAACTTTCTCCCCTTCTTTCACGCTTGTTTTTGGAACGGTGTGTATCACTAACAAATCTTCTCCGCCAATTAATTTGTCTTCATCCAAGGTGAACGAGTTTGGACTTCTGATGGTTTCGACTTCACCACTCACCGCCAGTGTCTTGCCGTAGTATTTTTTGGGGTCTGAGGTGAGTTCCCCCGGTGTGGGGGATAGCGCCATCGATTGTGCAACGATCACAGGTTTACTTTCGTACTCGGCGTACTGATTTGGCTGTAAGCCTAATTTGTACTCACGCTCAATATCTGCAAGCACAAAGTTGCGAACAGTTCCCGTTACTTGAATATCTTGACCCGATTCAGCCGGCAGCACAAAAGGCTTGCCTGTGGCATTGACAACCAAAATCGTTTCGCTGCCAAAAAACTTCTGATCGCTAATTGTAAAAGTCGATGGGCCCAATTTATTGATGGGTTTACTTCTGACCGTCACAGTTTTACCAAGCAGTGCTGCTGTTTTATCGACCACGTTCTCAGTTGTCGTGGCAACCGTTCCCGGTGTTGCAGGTGCAGGTGCAGGTGCCGTAGCTTCCCGCTGTGGGGTAGAACAAGCCGGAAGCAGCATGGCGGTGAGTGCGAAGGCGATCGCACTTCCCCGAGCATTCGATAGCTTTTGAGTAGAATTGTTGAAACGATTGTTAACCATTAAAAAATCTCCTTGATTTTCGTGTTTATTTTGTTCAGTCCCGGACGCATCAAGCCCCTAAAACTCGGTTTCTGCATCAAGCGTCTCCAGCCAGCAGCCATTATTTTTAAAGAAACCGGGTTGTTTTTGCCTTAGTCCTATGGTTGGTGAAGCTAGAGAGTTTGTGTTCTTCAAAACCGATTTTTTTTATTACCTAATTCAAAAACACTTGACCGTCAGGTTGAATTCTTAAAACTCCTTGATTGCCATTAAAGTTACTCGTTTCATCTATTGAAACTTCTAGCATCCCTTTTTCAGAACTAGACATGGGTATAACTTTCAGCAGCCCTCCATCTGCGCGCACCATTGTGACTGTCACAGGCGTTGGTAGATTTTGCAGGATAATTTCTGCTCCGCGCGCTAGCATTCGGGATTCAGTATGCCCGATCGCCTGATAGGAAATCGGGGCATTTGTGCTGTTTGTTAATTTCACGCTCACCTCACCTGCTATTGGCATGACAGTGGCAATGGGAGTCTGTCTTGTTTCTGGCAAAGGTGGTTGCGTAACATTTGTTGGCCTCGCGGGAGGAACCATATTTTGACCCAACTCTTGCTGGTTCAATCTTTGACTTGCAGCATTCGGCTGACATCCCTGGGGAACCCGAACATTACTGTTGTAAGGTTCTTCATAATAAATCCTAGGACAGGAGTTGAGTGTTGGAGCCGGAGCTGCCGATGCAACAAGAGGAGCGGTTGGCAGGGCGATTAATAAACTTCCAGAGATGATTTGTACTATCCCTGGCGTTTTTTTCCAGCGATTTAGTTGATACATAGATATCTCCTGATGCAATCTTTCAAATTTGGTGAGGGTTTGCCAGGTTTGGGGCTAGCAAATAGCAAATAGTCGCGAGTCACCGCTCAATTTTGAAACAGTACCAAAGTTTCTTCGCTAGTGCGATCGCCGCTGTTAGAACTGAGGTTCACTTCGTATCTGGTTCCTGGTAGAGCAATGGTCGGATTAAAAGCAAAACTGAAGTTACCTTGTTCGTCCGCTTTAATTGTGCGTTCGAGGATGTTTCGTTTAAACCCAAACAAACCTGCTACAGAAGAATTCGCCTGAACCTCGACATTAACTGTTGCATTTGGTGCGCTGCGGCCTTCTACTTTAACCGTCCCGCTGACGCGAGCATTTTCTTCGGGAGTGATAATTTCTAGAGGGATTTCGGCAGTCTCAACACTGCTATCATCGCCAGCAACTAGCTCTCGCTCTAAACGGGAACGAATAACTTGATTCCCCGACTGCAAACTAGCAGTAACCTTCGCACCTTCCGGGGGGAAATAGTCTTGGCGGCCGATCGTATATCCGCCTGTGTAAACGCCGTTGGATTCTTCCCGCATGGGGATGTTATAGGCCACTCCTTCAATGGAGAAAGTAGCTGTAGCGTTGGGAGTGCCGATCAAGGTGAAATTAAGCCTTGTTCCCGGATCTAACTGCTTTACTGGTGGACTGCTGAAGCGGTTAATCGACAAAGATTGAAAGCGCCGATCGCTGTAACTGTCAACGAGTGGTTGTTGCAAGCGGGCGCTGCTGATGCGATCGCCTTGTTGCAAATTTG
The DNA here is from genome assembly GCF_036705185.1 of Microcoleus sp. B4-D4. Taxonomy (NCBI): domain Bacteria; kingdom Bacillati; phylum Cyanobacteriota; class Cyanophyceae; order Oscillatoriales; family Microcoleaceae; genus Microcoleus; species Microcoleus sp. B4-D4. The sequence goes on from NZ_JAUBTX010000012.1 coordinate 69,536, forward strand.
CCCGCACGACTGTATTTTCGGAAATTCGATCGCCCTGGCGGATCGTATAGCTTACCTCGTAAACTCCCGGTTGAACCTCCCGCATCGGCAGGTTTTGCACTGCATTTGGGATGGTCAAAGTAGCTCTAGAATAGGGGGTTCCTCGCAGGACAAAAAAAAGTTCAGTTCCAGACTCTAATCGCTGTACTGGATACGCAGTAAAACTGTCGATATCCGATGAGACTACTCTTCGTTGAGCAACTTGGATAGAGGGTTTTGGACTAGCTTTTGCCATTTCCGGCAAACAAATAGTTGCACTCAACAGAGTCAGTGTAATTGTGGTTGACAATGATTTTATTTTCATAAAATCCTCCTAAATCGAAAAAACAAACCTCTTTACAGTAATAAAATTTAATAAAAAATAATTAAACTTAGCAAAAGGTTGATTTTTTATGTTCTACATTTCAAAATCTTGCTTGTATAACCATTTAACCTAAAATATCCCCGCCTTGCCATCTGTCTGAGGCCCTAAGAAAATATCCGTCTGATGAAAGACGATCGATCGAGGAAAAACTGATTGTGTTGCTTTGAGTTAAGCGCGATCGTCGATCGGACTATTGACGGTAGATGCACCCTTCCCACCTACCGCACCGGGGCGAGTCCATTCTTGCAACGCCCACAAGCTAGTTAGGGCAGCTATTGCAGAGCCCAAACTATCCATAATCAAATCGATAATCGTATCATCCAGACTGCCAATCACTTTGCTAGAAAGAATCATACCAGCCGTCCATTCGGTAATTTCCCACAAAGCACCGATCGCAATTCCAAAACTGGTTATTGTTAGCAAGTACAGCAGTTTGCGATCGCGAAAAATCGTCAACATTGAACTGTAGGCTAAAAAACTCAATGCTAAAGTCACGGCAAAAATCGTGAAAGCATGAACAATTTCATCATAAGGCCCCTGCTGGTAAAATAGTCCCCACACCCAGCCTCCAGCATTGAGTAAAGCAGCAAACACAAACAGGAAATCAAACAGCGTTGGCAAGCGATCTTGCATCACCACAAACACCGCGGATGCTGCTAAAAATAATGCTAGCGCCAAGGCATTTTGCCAATTTCCCTGACTGACAGCAGCTATTACTGCTATGGTTAATAACGCCTGCCCCACCCAAGCTGCAACTCGATAGCCGCGCCAGTTTGTACTGATCATTGTCGTTCATTCCTCTATAAAGCCAACAAAATAGTGGTGTAAATTCCCGCACCAAGGGCAAATGCCCAAAAGCCGCTTTCCCGTTCTTCTGGCAGTTCTTCTTTGAGAACGTTGAGAACAATTCCTCCGGCTAAAAAAGCAAATAAAACTGCGATCGCCGGTTTTCCAATCTCAGTAGCGCTACCTAACACCCACCCCACCATAATAGCTGCTGCCAGTATCCAGCGTCCGATGCGGTCATAACTATATTTATGATGTTCCCGCAAACCAAAGTCGTTCACTACAAAGTGCAGCGCCATTGCACAAGAAAACAACATTAGATTGGTAATGCCCGGTTCTTCCCGATGCAGCAGCAGATAGCCAATCAGAGCATTGTAAATAGAAAAAGAGCCAATGTGCAGCCAAAAAACTCCAGGACTCGTGACCTCACCTTTGCGGCCTTGACGGGATAATTTTGCAATTTTTTCCAGTCCATAAAATACAATCAAGCCTAACAAAGCTATTAGATAAACGTGGTGTTCTAAATAGGAAACAACCCGTATGTTTAGTCGATCTAATACCGTTTGGTGCTGATTTAATTCCGGCAAAATATGCACAAAAACGTAAGCCACCGAAACCCCGCTCGCTGCTGAAAGCCAGCGACTGCGACGGATAGAAGTAAACCGTAACTGGCCGGCAAATAGGTGTGTCAGCACTAAACCAGTAACAATGAGTGCGGATAAAGCTAAAGTATTAGGGGGCGAGCGTAACGCTGCTGCAATTACCATTTCAAAAACAAGCACTTAAAAAAGCTAATGCAGTACCTAAAATTTTTACCACTTGATCAGTGCAGAATTTGCCGGTAACGAGCTTGAACTAATGAGTAGATGCCATAGGAAGTCAAACCCAAAGCCACTAAACCGAGAATCCACGGGCCAAACGGATGTTGTTCCAGCGATGCCAGCGCCTCACCAAATCCTTTAGCTTGACTGGCATCTGATTGCTTCGCAGCTTGAATTAAGAAAAAGCCGATGATAGTGAAGACAATGCCACGAGCTGCAATCCCAAGTCTACCCAGTCGCACTGCCCAAGTTTGCTCGTTGTTACTCATTTGAGTGAGTTTGAATTGCTGGCGGAATTTTCCCTTGAATGCTTTATAAAGGTAAGAGAAACCCAAGCCGATCGTAATTGCTCCCCCCAGCCCTACCAGCCATTGTCCAAAAGGTTGAGATAAAAACAAAGCTGTCCAATCTTGAGTTGAATTGCCGCTGCTACCACCGGAACCGATAATTAATTTGACAGCAGTCACGGCCAAACCTGCATAAGCTAACCCACTAAAAGCGTAGCCAACGCGCGTCGCAATTCGCTTGGCATCCATTTTTTCGCCAGCGTGTTCCGGATCGAGAACGGTTTGAACAATCCGCAAAAGGACGTACCCAATAATACCAATTGTTACCAAAAATAGCAGGAATTTTCCGAATGGTTGGGTGACAATTGTTGCTAATGCACCCTTAGTATCAGTTGTTTTGCCACCCGATCCAAAAGCTGCTTGTGCGGCAAGAAAACCGATTATAAAGTAAACTAAGCCTTTGGCGGCATATCCGAGTCTGGCCAGTCGCTCGAACCAGGGATGAGAACTTGCGCGTCGGACAGGTTCTTTGATGCTATCGGTGGGTGAGTTGTGCCGTGTCATATGTTTCTAATTTGGACTCAGTTGGATATTCCAGCCACTTCATAATACATCCCTGGCGATCGCCCAGCGTGTCGGAGGCATATCGCTCACCTATTTTTGGTAAGCTGTTGCTCATATAGATTGTGTATGGCGATTGAGGGGGAGAGGGTCCGATGGGGATCGGGTCCGATGGGGATCGGATTTTTGATTGTCATCAAAATATACAATTTAAATGCACAACAGCTTAAGAAGACAAGCAAAAAAGGAAAATTTGTAATTAAAAAGATGTTTTTTTGCGAGTATGCTATTTGTATTTATCCTAATGTTAATAATTTAGGAAATTTAGGTATTTTTAGCATCCCTCCATATAGGTAAATCGCTCAGCAGTCCCGCAGTCCAATAGTGTTTCGGGAGGATTACCCCAGCCTTTGATTGAGTCGCAACCAGCGATCGCCCTATACTTCTAAGGGAATAGAGGGCAGATCGGCAGCGAGAGATTTATAGAGGCGATACCCACATCAATAGAACAGATCGTTAAGTGCGACGAAACCCCAACATTGCGTTGTTTGGGAACTTCACTACTACCAGATTTCCAACCTTTTCGCTGACGATATTGGCCATATATCTTAAGTAAGAGTTGTAGGAATTTGCTTGAATTCTGCACAATCTTTCCCCTAGGTAGGTATACTGTGAAAATGTAAAATTCAGTCTTGGACGCATTCCCACTCCTCGAAACCTAGTTTTTCACCATTACTGGCGGCTTCAACGTAGGATTTTCGTTCATCAAACCCGATTTCTGACTACTTGTTCGTAAGATAGGTTCGTATTGCGGCATTCAGTCCGCTTGCTTGGTTGCGGACTAAATTCCGCACTACAAACCATTTTTATTAGGGTAATCGATCGGATATGATTAAGTCCTAAAATTAACACTTTCACGGGCATCTACGTACAAAGTTAATCGCTGGAATATAAAAAAAGCTGACCTATTCAAAAATTCAACCGTCGCAATTTGGGATGCCTCTGGCTGGTTCGTTCGCTGTAGAAAATGCAAAGTAATATCTCAAACTTGGAAACCTGGTTAAGCTTGAGCGCGATCGCATTTGTGGTAGAGAGTGCCGTTTTTTTAGGACTGCCAGCACTGTTTCTGGCTGGGCGCGTACCCTCATTCTGACAAGCAGTGAATCATCTGAATAGGAATATCCTCAATTTCAACCTCAGTATAAATCGCGGAGAAATCGAGCCGTTTTTGACCACTTACTAATGCACCAGTAACAATGAATACAGATAGCTATCGCAGTTCTTCTGCACAAATAACTAACCAGGAGGGTGAAAATACCAGTCAACAAATCCCGCAGCCGCCAGAGGGTTGGGAGCGCTTTAAATGGTTGGGGCCGAGTTTTTTATGGATGCTTTCGGCTGCTGGTTCTGGCGAGTTACTATTTACACCTCGAATTGCAGCACTTTACGGCTACTCGCTGTTGTGGGCGCTGCTAGCGGCTGTAATCCTCAAGTGGTTTATTAACAACGAAGTCGGGCGGTTTTCGGTTTGTACGGGCGCGACGATTTTAGAAGGTTTTAAGCGAATTCCCGGCCCGAAAAATTGGACGATTTGGCTGATTTTATTGCCGCAGCTAGTAGTAGCAATTTCCACGGTTGCCGGACTTGCAGGTGCAGCCGCTACAGCATTAATTCTAGTAACAGGAGGAAGCGTCCAACTTTGGACGGTGATTATTATCGCTGTGACTGCAGCAATTGTGTTTCTGGGGCAGTATAAAGTTGTCGAAAAAATTTCCTCATTTATCGGCATCGGTCGCACCTTGGCAGTGGTAGCAGCGGCAATTTTTGTCTTTCCCAACCTGCGAAAACTGGCGGCGGGATTAGTGCCTCAAATTCCCCCAAACGTGCAATATCAAGAAATCCTACCTTGGTTGGGTTTTATGCTAGCAGGGGCGGCAGGATTGATGTGGTATTCCTATTGGGTGGAAGCCAGAGGATACGGTGCTGCTTCTCTCAAACAAGAACAACCCCTCGATTTTAGTCAAATCGATCCCGAAGAAACAAAAAAATTGCAGGGCTGGGTGACTTTAATGAGTTTTTCCAACACCTTAGCAGTGGTGGGCGCGCTGTTAGCGGCACTCGCTTTTTTGATTCTCGGTGGCGAGTTGTTGCGTCCCCAAGGATTAGTGCCAAAAGAACAGCAAGTAGCAGAAATTTTGGGTAGTTTGCTAGGCGACCTTTGGGGACCATTTGGCTTTTGGTTTATGGTGGCAATTGTTTTTATAACTTTTTGCAGCACCACGCTTTCTGTCCAAGATGGCTTTGGGCGAATGTTTGCCGATGGCACCCAAATTTTACTGCAAGGATTTGGCGTGCAGAATCGTTGGACGAATGAAAAATTTTTGCAGCGATTTTATGTTGCAGTGCTGTTAGCTGTGTTGCCAATTGCGATTTATCTGATTTTCGGGGAACCCGTTGCCTTGTTACAAATTGCTGGAGGCATTGAAGCAGCTCACATTCCCATTGTGACTGGATTAACCCTTTATGTCAATCATCGAATGCTGCCCGAGGAATTGCGGCCCTCGAAGTTTATCTGGGGTGGAACGGTAATTGCAGGGATATTTTTCGCCTGCTTTGCGGTTATCTATCTTTTACAACTGACCGGAATAATGGGAACCGGTGGCTCGGGGAGTTAAAGAGGAAATTTACGGTTGATCGGTTTATGAACTCTTTCCCAAAATTAGGAAAATTGCAACTATCAAGTTGCGGTTGTTGGTTAACTTTCACTTTCAAATTGTTATGACTCTTGCAACCAAACCTTTATCTAGCTATATCGCTGTCGTATTTGACTTCGACGAGACCCTTGTCCCGGATACCGTCGATACTCTGTTAGAAAGCCTCGAAATTGATGCGCTTAAGTTTCGTCGCGATCGAATTCAACCTTTAATCGATCGCGGTTGGGACAAAATTTTAGCCAGATTTTACGCAATTATCGAGGAATCGAAGCGGCGAGAAAACAAAATAACCCAGGAATATCTAGCAAATTTTGGGAAAAAATTAGCGCCCTTTGATGGCGTTCCGGAAATGTTCGATCGCCTGCGTCAAAGCGCTTATGCAATCAACTCCAAAGTGGAAGTTGAATTTTATCTAATTAGCTGCGGTATGGTGGAAATTGCCCGTAATAACTCCATCGCTTCTAATTTTAAAGCAATGTGGGGTTGCGAATTTTCTTATGGTAAAGATGGCGGGATTGAGTTTCTCAAAAAACTGGTGACTCACACAGAAAAAACCCGCTATTTGTTCCAACTTGCTAAAGGCATTGACAGCGCTCCCAAAGATGATGATGAGGGAAAGAATTTTGTTTATCGAGATGCTTCGGTGAAAGAATTACACGTCCCGCTAAGGCAAGTCATTTATGTGGGTGATGGTTCATCAGATATTCCTTGCTTTTCGCTTTTGAATGAAGAACAGGGAATAGCGATTGGGGTTTATAAAGACAGTACCGCCCAAGATTGGAGTCGGGAAGTAGAAATTAGCCAAAGTCAGCGGGTGATAAATTTGGCTCCTGCAGAATACAGTGAAGATTCGGAATTGATGCGATCGCTCACTCTCGCTGTAGAAAGTTTAGCAAAAAAAATCTCCCTGCTCCAGTTAAGTGTTGGTGAATAGAAATAGAGGGGTGTATGTTGTGGGTTTAGGAAAGTGGCTCGGTTTTTTGGCTTTGGTACTCTCGCTCTATATTTTGTGGAAAATTAGAGTGGTTGTTTTAGTGTTTTTTACTGCGGTCATTTTAGCGATCGCTCTCAACCGTTTAGCGCGAAGATTCCAGCAGTCGGGTGCTAGGCGCGAGGTGGCGATCGCTTTAACTGTGGCGATTTTAGTCGCGATCTTATTTGGCTCGATATGGGTGATAGTAACCAGGCTAAGCTCTCAATTTCAAGAGTTAACTCAACTTATCCCGCTAGGGATAGAACAACTGCGTTTGTGGAGTAACTGGTTGCAAGCAAGATTTTCTGACTCAGCCATCAATAACCTCCCCAATTTTGACAATTTCAGCCAACAACTCCAAACTTTTTCTCAGTGGGTAATTTCCCATATCTATCTCTTTTTATCCAACTCCCTCAGTTTAGTAATTAATTCCTTGTTAATTACCGTTTTGACAATTATGCTTGTGGCAAATCCAATGCCATACCGCCGAGTAATCATCAGCCTTTTTCCCGCTTTTTACCGTCAGCGAGTCGATCGAATCCTGACTGAATGTGAAAAAGCTTTAATGGGCTGGTTAGCGGGAATTGGATTAAGTATGACTTTTATTGGCATTACGACCACTGTGGGTCTGTATTTTTTGCAAGTGCAACTGCCTTTTATTAACGGTTCTTTGGCATTTATATTAGCTTTAATTCCTTATGTGGGCGCGATTTTGAGCGTGATTCCACCAATGCTACTAGCTTTGTTAGATTCTCCGGGAAAAGCAGGTGCAGTATTGTTACTTTATTTGGCAATTCAACAAATTGAGGGCAATTTTGTAACACCTATAATCATGAAAAATCAAGTGTCTTTGCTCCCTGCATACACCTTAGCTTTGTTGGCAGCATTTGGAACTTTCTTGGGTTTTTTAGGATTATTGCTAGCGCTGCCAATTTTAATTATTGCTCAAACTTTGGTGCAAGAAGTTTTAATCAAAGATATACTAGATCGCTGGGAAACCGATCCCTCGCGGAAACCATGAAATGATGTTATGTTATGTTATAGTAAATTCGGGTTTGAGATACCCTTTACGAACCAGTCGGCGCAGGCCGACATCGTTTGACTTTCTGGCGGTTTCAACCGCCGAATTATCAAGGGGTATGTTATACCAATTCCGGTTGCACCGTCAGGTGATTGTTGACTGTTGACTGTTGACTGTTGGCTGTTGGCTGTTGACTGCAAGCTCAATCCCCCATCCCTCCGCTTCGCTGGGCCCTGTTTGGCCCATCCCTCCGCTTCGCGCTCGCCCCATGCCCCATGCCCCATGCCCTATGCCCACGAAGGCCTATGCCCTATGCCCAGCGGCACCTCATCTTTCTGAGAAATGCTATATCTGATTCAAGAATTTGAGTTCTGATGCAGTAATTGCTGAATATCCGTCCGCAAGGCAGCAATTTCAGCGCTCAGGGCTGCAATTGACTTTGCTCCTGCTAATTCGGCTTCCTCATCCTCTGCATCGCGACCGATAAAAAATGTGGCAATGGTCGCAGTTACATAACCAAAAACTGCAAAAGCATAAAGTGCCAAAACAAGGCAAAGTATGCGGCCTTCAGGCGTTTTTGGCCAATATTCCGAACCCAATGTCATCATCAACATTGCCGTCCACCACAAAGCAGTGGCGTAATTATTTAAACCGGAGGAACTATCGCCGACATCTTTTTCAAACGCATACATCCCCGCAGCACCTACCAAGGTAATAATTATTGTTAGTCCTACAACATAACCAAATCCCCTGCGTTGAACACTTGCAGCTAAGGCCCGCATCCCTCGATTGGTACGAGTCATGACTCGCAACAACTGCAAACTTCGGACAGCCCGTGCTGTCTTAAATGCTCGGAAAATTCGGATAAATCGAAAGGTACGCAAAGCCGGTAACAGCAGAGAAAAAACTGCGATCCAATTGCTTTTGATATAGGAAGTTTTGCGCGGTGCAATGGCGAGTTTAAGTATAAAATCTGCAATAAAAATCGCCCAAATCGTGTTGCTGGCGAATTCTAAAAATGGGTTTAATTCCCAAAGTAATTCAACTATAAATAGGGCTAGCCACACAAAGGACAGCACCAGCATGGGAGTTTCCAGCCAATCTTCTAGCTGCTGTAAAATCTCGTTGCGCTCTTGTTCTAGGGCTGGTTTTTCGGCAAGGTTTGGGTCGCTCATAGGTTAAGTCAGCGATCCAGAGCGTCAATTGTTTGCGATCGGCTTTCGCGATCGGCGATCGTATCGAGTACCCTCTGTTCTGCTTCGGAAACTTCCCCGCTAATTTCGGCAATGCTACGGCATTGAGCTAATAGCATTACGGCAAAATCGGGGTTAAGTTGCTCTAACAAGCTATCCAAAGGTTCAGGTGATTGAATATTAGCGGAAATCGTATTTAGAGAAGGGGTATTTAATTGCAATGGCTCCAATTCTGGCAAAATATCTTCCCAGTTTTTGTTGGGATAACTTGCCAGAATAATGTGAACCATAATTCGATCCATGACTGCTTGTTGGGCGATCGCCACATCGAGATATTTTTCGCTTAGTTGCTGAATCGCTTGCAGCGTTTCGGTTGCAGGTTCTTCAGAATCTTCCCTCAATTTTGCTTCATAAAACTCGCGCGCCGCATATCCCAGCGCGTACAGCATCGTAGCATTCGTACTCGCACCAATCATCGCGCCAGCCAGCGGTAGGTTGCGTAAAAAACCCAAACCCGCTTTCATGGCGTTGCTACCGCCGAGCGCTAACCCAAAAATTGCCAAAACCTCGCCTTTTCGGGCTGGAGCTTGCAAATCCATCCCATAAGCGGCGGCAATTTCATAAACCATTTCGGTTTGAATCGCATTAGTCGCGACTAAATCGATCGCCAAAAGAGCTGCCGCGACACCGGGTAAAATGCTGCTAGCAACTCCGACACCACCGGCTTGGATGGCTTTTTTTACCATAATGTGATGGGCAATTTCGCTGGGAGTTTCGTTGGGATACTGTTGTTGGATTTGCTTGACTTCAGCTTCAGCTTTGGTGACATCGACACCCGAGCTGGCTCCCGCTAACCAATCAAGCCTGAGCACACCTGCAACTTGCTTGACAACAGGAAGATTGCTGACATAATTCACAGCTTCTCCTGTTCCCTGAGTTGCTTTTCCAATCAGTCGATAGGTTTGTTTAGCAGTAGTTTCCCCCACGTCAACTGCTGTGTCAACAACTGCTTTGCCTGCATCCACAGCAGATTCTGTTGTTTCGCCAATGAAATTTAATAAACCAGACTTTTGCTGTGAATTAGTTTCTTCTTGCGGGCTCGATCGGTCATTCATCACTGTTTTTTAAATTAACGACAATATGCCAAGTTTTCAGCTTGGACGTAACCTTTCAGAGGCACCGTAATTGGCACCCAACCATCGCTTCCTAAACTTTCAATCGTCACCCTTCGTCCGTTGGCAACGAAACCACTCGTTTCCCCATCACTCGAAGGTGTTTGATATACGTTAATTCCTCTGAGGGCTGCAACTAGGCGGCAGTCAGTAGGAGGCGGAGAATTTGCCGCTTCGCACTCTCCGAGAAAACCACCGTATACGTAGCCTTTTAGCGGTGCTGTAATTGGTACCCAGCCATTCTCGCCCAGACTTTGAATCGTCACATTTCTGCCGGAGCCGATGATGCCGATCGCTTCGCTGTTAGTGGTCGCTTCTTGCCGCACGTTAAGACCGTTATTAGCAATTACCTGGCGACAGCTATCGGGTATTTGTGCTAGTAGATATTCACCTTGATTTTGAAGCTTAACGTCTTGAGTTTGATTTGTATCGGTGGCGAACGAGGGAGCAACTAAGACCGTTGCACTCAACAATAACGAACTTGTTAAACTTGTATATTTTTGCCAGATTCCCTTCTGTTTCATCACTTTGTCTCCTTTTAACTGTTGTGTCAACACCCTATCTCAAATTTTTATCTCGCTCATTTGCTTACAGCATGAATAAAGCATCATTCCCAGGGCATAAAAAAATTATATTCGCTGCTGTGCTTGTCGGATTTTCAAGTTCGATCGCGGGTAATCAAGCATAAACGCGCGGTTTGCGAGCGCCAACAGCAGCACCAATCATTGCCCCTGCCAAACTCAGCAAAGAGCCAAGTAGAAATGACCAAGTAGCTGTAGCTGTATTAGTAGCAATGTCGCGAACTTGATTTGGATCTGCATTCTGCACTTGATTCGGTATATTAACGCCGCCCTGTTGTTGTACTTGATCGGCAATTTCTCCAGCATTAGCCGCGACAGCCTCAGCAGCACCAGATATCCCGCTTGCTAACAGCCAAGAACTAAGTGCTAATGTAGTTCCCCAAAGAATTGCTGCATTCAAAATAGCTGTTTTCTTAGTCATGGGGCCGCAGCTTTGAGCCATTACCCAACCGCCCAAAAATAAGGAAATTAGCAAACTGACGATCGACCAAATTCCCACCGCCAGACTAACAGAGCCTGCATCAGCACCCGTTGCACCCGCGCTCAACCCGATAGCGGCTCCCAAAGCGCTTAACAAAAGTTGACAGGTCAGGGCGATCGCAATTCCTGCCAAAACAGGCCCCCAGCGGACTCGATCGTGGTAATTAACCGCCGTGTTGACAATTGTAGGCTCAGCAACTTCACTGCTCAGTGGTTCTGGATTGTATGCCATAAAAAATTAATCCTTATCGTTGAAACTTTATTTTACTTTAAATTTATAATTAGCTTATCTATCCTTGGTTATAACATTATCTATTTTTTTATTACTACACAATCTTTCATAAGCAGGATGTACCGAAAGCGATTTAGAGCTAAAATAAACGCAACATAGTGAGTAAAATAAAAATGTTACTTTACAAAATAGAAGATTTTAATCCCAGCTACCGGGAAGAAGCATTTGATGGTGAAGATATCAAAGGGTTCGATGTCTGTGCCGGAAATACCGATGAAAAAATTGGCACGATCGATACTGTGCTAGTTGATGAAACAGGACGTTTTCGCTATTTTGCAGTTGAAACAGGTGTTTGGATTTTTGGCAAAAAAGTATTAGTTCCCATCGGTATTTGTCGAGTAGATATCAATACCAGGCGCGTTTACGCCAGAGGTTTGCAGAACAAACAGCAAGTCGAAAACCTAGCCAGATACGAAAACGGGATGGTCGTTGATTACGATTACGAAGAACAAGTGCGGAAAGTTTATCGCACTCCCACCGCCGGAGCATCTGCACCTGTAGAAGCCTCACTGCCTTTAGAAGCATCACGAATTGTCACCCCATCCGCTCCAGTTTCTGTGTCGCCTCCTGTATCTAACCAAGCTACGGCTGCCGGTTATGACCGCAACACTTATAGTTACGATCGAGATCCTGAACTGTACCAGATGAACGAGCAAGACCATCAAAAATTCCGACTTTACGAAGAACGATTGATTGCAAGCAAAACCCGCCACAAAACTGGGGAAGTAATAATTAGCAAGCGAGTAGAAACTGAGACAGCAAAAATTTCAGTTCCTGTAGCAAAAGAGCGCGCTGTAATTGAACACTTAACTCCCGAAAATGCAGGCACTCCAGTCAGTCCAGAGGTGGCCTTCGGAGAACAAGAGACGGTGCGTATGGAACTGCACGAAGAAACTGCCGATATTAAAAAACAAGCTTTCCTGCGCGAGGAAGTTAACATCAGGAAAGAAGTTGACAAGGAGAATGTTGAGTCAACAGAAGCGCTGCGACGCGAAAAATTAGATTTGTCGGCAGAAGACTGTTAGAGTGCCGATAAATCGAACGATGGTTCGTAGTTCCGATTTCGCACCAAAATTAGTGCTGAATCGAAATTACCAGCCCCACAAATCACTGCAATTGTCAAACAACAAGAGGATGTTTTATCATGTGTAATCGCTGGCATTTACCGCTAGTCAAGGGTTCATTTTTAGCTTTGATCGTTAGTGTGAGCGGCGCTAGTTTTGTGCTAAATTCCCAGCAAGCTGCTGCTCAACAACAAGCCAAATCGACATTTCCTGATGTACCGCAAAATTACTGGGCGCGTCCGTTTATTAAATCCCTAGCTGAAAAAGACATTGTTACGGGATATCCCAACGGAATGTTTAAACCCAAACAAAATGTCGATCGCGACGAGTTTGCAGCGATGATTCGCCAAGCTTTTGACAAAGCAAAAATTAGAAATATACCCAGTGGAAGTTCCTTTAAGGATGTGCCGCAAGGCAATTGGGCAGCACCTCCGGTTCAAGAAGCTTATGAAACGGGATTTATGAAAGATTTTCCGGGAAACGAGTTTCATCCGCAGCAGCCAATGACTAAGACACAAGCATTAGTTGCCTTAATGAAGGGTTTAGACTTGAATTACGATCGCCCTGTAGCAGCGAGTCAAGCCGCCGCACGTGTAGCACCTACAAATCAACGTCGAAAAGCTACTAGGAATCGTTTGGTATTTCCCTTAGCATCAACTGTTTTAATGCAGCCGCTATTGCCTGTAATATCAACAAAACAGCAGCAGCAACCTAAAGCTGCTAAAACTGTTCCGGCAACGACGACAAAAAGTCCCGTTGCAACTTCTAAAATTTCGGCATTAGAGTTTCTTAAATCATACTATAAAGATGCCGATCTGATTCCTAAAAATGCGGTTGATGCAGTAGCAGCAGCGACACAGGCAAATATAGTGGTTAACTATCCAGACGCGAGAGTTCTTAATCCGAACGAGTTACTCAGTCGGGGGAGTGCTACGGCGCTAATTCATCAAGCTTTGGTCAATCAAAAGCAGATCGAACCGCTTTCGGACAAGGAGGCTGTTAAGTACATTCCTAAGACTCCGCGTCCCTAGTTTTGCCATCAAAAAAAGCTGTATAAACAGCTTTAGTTAGCGGGCTTTAAGCTAATTTAAAGCCCGTATAAATTCCCGGCTGTTGTCGTACCGATTATACAGATAATTGCTGCTTTTTTAGCCATAATTGATAATTAGGCTGCCTAAAGTTTAGGTAAATGTTTTTTTGACAAAACACTGACAAACATACCAATAATAAAATGCTATATTAATTTCGCTATAGCAATCCTAAATCAGTTTCAATAACTGGTTAACTGGTTCCCAAGCTCTGCCTGGGAACCGATGTCCAGAGGCTCTGCCTCGGCTGCGACAATGGAGGCAGAGCCTCCGGATATGCGTTACCAGGCAGAGCCTGGTAACGAGTATAATCATTTAGGATTGCTATATACAATTTAGGTACTCCTTCGAGCAAGCTGGCAAGTATTTTGTTTTTTAAATGCAGCGAGTCTATGGCGATCGCCCAAAATAACAACGCCACACCAGCCAACAATATTTGATAGGGAGTCTCCTTTAATTCTCGCTGAAAAACCCATCCGTAGGAAAACAAAACAACAGCGTACAGCAGACATACTCCGAGTTTGGGAATTCCTAATCTTATCATGTATATATGAATTATGTAAATTTCATTCAGCAGAAATCCCCCTGTTAAAAGAGCAGAACATAAAATAAATTTTGTGGCGGGATGTCGCGGTTGAAGAGTTTTTGCTAAGCCGTAGGTAAAAGCACAAACAACTACTGGTACAGAACATAAAATCTGGAATGTGCGAGTTAAAAAGGCGATATTTGGATGGGGAAAAAAATAAGGATAAAAAAATAAATCGCTGACTTTTAAGCCGAAAAATAGACTGAAACCGATTGCCATTCCTAGGGATAAAAAACACAACGAATTTAGTCGAAAAAGCCTTCGATAAATAGTCATAAGCAATTTACACCGAAATTCAGCTTGATTGTGGAATAAAAAATTATAACACGGTTAGCTATGCTATTTTGTTAAACAGTCCTCTACGCAGCTAATAGCTTATGTGCACACTGCACACTTGACCGATATGGGTAGTTTATCAAAGTATTTTTTGCGTGCAGGACTGTTAAAATAATCGCAGAGCGATCGCAGGAAACAGTCATGCTGTCAGTAAAAGAAGCAGAATCGATCATACTAAATTTGGCGCAATCTCCCGACAGTCAGCGGGATGTAGAAACAGTAGACTTGCTGGCAGCATCGGGGCGAATCTTGGCCGCGCCTGTGACAAGTTCCCTCGATTTTCCTTATTGGGACAATTCGGCAATGGATGGATATGCCGTGCGGTTTGCCGATGTGGAAAATTGCAGCGCCGAAAAACCAGCGGTGCTCGAAGTAGTTGAGGAGATTCCAGCGGGATATCTGCCTCAAATTACGGTGCAGCCGGGTTCAGCGGCGCGCATTTTTACCGGGGCTATGATGCCGGATGGTGCTGATACGGTGGTAATGCAGGAAGAAACGAGGCGTGAGGGCGATCGTATTTTTGTCTTAGTTGCTCCTGAAAAACCGCAAGCTTTTGTCAGGCACAAAGGCGCTTTTTATCAAGCAGAAACAACTTTGATGGATCGCGGTACTGCTATCAATGCGCCAGAAATAGCAGTGTTAGCAACTGCACAGTGCATTAAAGTTCCCGTTTACAAGCGCGTGCGCGTCGCTATTTTCTCTACTGGTGACGAATTGGTATCGCCTGACAAACCTTTGAGTCCGGGGAAACTGGTAGACTCGAATCAGTATGCTTTGTCTGTTTTGTTGGCGCAAATGGGATGTGAGCCGATCGGATTGGGGATAATTCCCGATCGCGAAGATGCGCTACAAAAGGCGATCGCCCAGGCTGTTTCGACAGCGGATGTGGTGCTTTCTACGGGCGGCGTCTCGGTAGGAGACTACGATTATGTAGAGAAAATTTTGGCAGATTTAGGAGGTAAAATTCACATTCAGGCTGTGGCGATCAAACCGGGAAAACCCTTAACCGTTGCTGCGTTTAAACGAGGTGAAACAAAATCTGATGCGCCGATTTCGAGTTCGGATTGTCTCTATTTTGGTTTGCCCGGAAATCCGGTTTCAGCTTTAGTCTGCTGTTGGCGGTTTGTTGTGCCTGCTTTGAGAAAGATGTCGGGGCTCGGTGCGGATGCTTGGGGGCCGGAGTTTGTCAAGGCTAGGTGTAATGTGGAATTGCGATCGATCGGCAAGCGCGAAACTTATGTTTGGGGTAAACTACATTTAGTGGCGGGAGTCTGGGAATTTGAACCAGCTAGCGGCAGCCAAAATTCAGCGAATTTAATTAACCTTGCTAATACAACTGGTTTAGCAGTTTTGCCAGCAGCAGAAACCTGGATTCCCCCAGGCGAATTTGTTGAAGTTTTAAAAGTTAGTCATTAGTCATTGGTCATTAGTCATTAGTCATTAGTCATTAATCTTCCTTCTTGCTTCTTGCTTCTTGCTTCTTCCTTCTTCCTTCTTTTTACCATGAGCGAAGCCGTTATAGCCTTCTTCCTGATGACTTGGACGTTCGCTCGGAGGAGACAGCACTAATGACTACTATAGCCTTTCTGTGCTCTCATATGAGGTACTATCCGGCATAGGGCATAGGGCATAGGGCATAGGGCATACCTCACTTTTGTGATAACCGCTATAACTAATGACTAATGACCAATGACTAATGACCAATAACTACTAACTAATGACTAATGACTACTGACTACTGACTAATGACTACTGACTACTGACTACTGACTAATGACTACTGACTACTGACTACTTACTTCATATTATGAGAATTTTAATTGTTGAAGACGATCCGATGATGCAACTGGGATTAGAGCAAGTATTAGCAGATTCGCCAGAAATAGAAATAGTAGGGCAAGCAGAAGACGGGTATTTAGGAGTAGCTGCTGCACTGAAACTCAAGCCTGATATTATTGTTATGGATATCGGTTTGCCCAGGCTAGACGGCATAGCAGCCACTCAAAAAATTAAATCACAAATGCCGGAAGTTCGAGTTGTAATGTTAACTTCTCACACGGCAGAAATTGAAATTATTGCAGCACTTTCTAGCGGTGCTGATGCTTATTGTATTAAAGGTGCTTCCGTAGACAGGCTGTTAGCGGCGATCGCAGCGGCAGCAGAGGGGGCTACATACCTTGACCCTCAAATTGCCCGCACTGTGATCGAGCATCTCAAACCGCCGGCACCAGCCTCTACAGCTACTTTTGGTCAGTTGTCGCAGCGGGAGTTGGAGGTATTAAAGTTAATGGTGGAAGGTAACAGCAATCCAGAGATAGCAGCGGCGCTTTACTTGAGTCCAAATACTATTAAAACTCACGTTCGCGGTATTATGAATAAGTTGGCTGTGGATGACCGCGTGCAAGCGGCAGTTGTAGCCCTGAGAACCGGGTTGGTTTAAAGAAGTCAGCAGTCAGTAGTCAGCAGTCATTAGTTATTGGTTATCGGTTATCGGTTATTGGTTATTGGTTATTGGTTATTGGTTAGTTCCTATTCCCAATGCCCTGCGCGGGCCAATTCCCAATACTTCGACTACGCTCAGTACGAGTGCCCTGCGCGGGCCACGGAGTCCAATGCCCAATGCCCAATGCCCTGCGCGGGCCAATTCCCTGCGCGGGCCCAATTCCCAATTCCCAATTCCCAATTCCCAATTCCCAATTCCCAATTCCCAATTCCCAATTAATTCCTAATTCCCAAAAAGTTTATGTCAGAGTGGATAGAAATCGGTACAATTGTAGCAGCTCAAGGTTTGGACGGGGAAGTGCGAGTCTATCCCGATTCAGATTTCCCGGAAAGATTTATCGAACCGGGGAAGCGGTGGCTTTTGCGCCCTAACAAAAGTGAACCGGAACCGATCGAGTTTTTGGGAGGTCGCTACATACCGGGCAAAGGCTTGTATGCTGTAGAGGTGGAGGGCGTGGAAGACCGCGATGGTGCCGAGGCGCTGCGGGGCTGTAAGTTGTTTGTAGAAAAGACCGATCGACCTTACCTCGAACCTGATGAGTTTTACGTGCAAGATTTGATCGGTATGGAAGTTTTTAACCAATTAACCGGGGAAATTTTAGGCAAAGTAAGTGATATTCTTGCCGCAGGTAACGACCTGTTAGAAGTAGAAACAAATCTAACGCTGCCAGAAATTGTCGTCCCAGAACTAGAAAAGCCCAAAAAAGCTGAAACTCCCAAAACAAACCCTGACCCCAGAAATACCCGCAAACCACGGAAAATCCGCGAGAAACAGCCGAAATCAACAAAAATCTTGATTCCTTTCGTGCAAGAGATTGTGCCAGTTGTTGACTTAGAAAAAGGCCGAATTGAAATTGTGCCTCCCGCTGGTTTGTTAGACTAATATCAAAATATTTTGGTGCGTCGTTAACGAAATTTTCACCACTATTTGATTGGCGAGAAGCGACGCACCAAACCACATGGGCTGGCTGATTGACCCCGACAAAGAATTGATCTTTGTCTACCGAAGCGATCGCACCATTGCCGTATTCGATCGACCCCAAGACAAACTTCCCGTTCCAGACTTCGCCACTGCCCTTGAGTTCACCGTCTGCCAAATCTTCAGTTGGCTATAAAACTAAAATTCAATACGCGATTGTTAAAACTGTTCGAGAGGTCGAATACTCTCTATCTAGATATTAAGTATCGTGTCTATTATTGCTATATCGCACGATTAAATAACTAATTGAAAGGGCCAAAATTGCCGTCGATAGACCTATCAAATCTGCTGCTGTTTTTTTTTCTAAGTCCAGAATAATTATTTTTCGAGATACGGCTATTAAAGAAGTTACAATAACTAGCTCTACTTGAATTACGTGCTTTTTTAGATAAGCTGTAATGTTTTCCAAGATTTCCAGAGCAATTAAAACATTTAAAAACAGCCCAAATATGACAAACAACGTGTCTTTTAGTAAAGGATTGTCGTTGTTAAACAACTCTTTTGCTAAATAAATCAGCAAATCGCAAACGCTGACGATAATTACCACAATCATCGCCAGTGAGAGAATTTTCGATATTATTACTTCTACACTTTCTGTAAAATGCAGAAAATTTTTCTCGCTGTCAAACTGAGAAATTCGCCTAAAAATTTTTTTCAGCATACCAGTTATATCATGTGCATTGAATTGCCAGCGATCGCACTCTGTGCCGTGGTGGGGGCGGGTTGATGTAGCCCGATCGCCCACCGCCCCCCTACCGAGGGGACAAGAAATTGCTCTTGCGCCAACCCCTAATTCCCTACAACCAGGGAGATGCAAGGAGCTCTCCTGGCAAGAAACAGCGTTTAACCCAAGTGTATTGGTATATAGATTGTGTGTCTGAATTATATATTATTTTTGAACCAGCCCCTACGGGAATTATATTAAATCAGGTTTTAATACCCCGTAGATTCTTCAGTCGCCCTCCGGCGGATATCGTTTGACGCTTAGGCGATTTCCGTCGCCTTTCGATACTTTAAAGGAGTAGGTTGGGGCGGCGGGTTTACAGGATTTCTGGTTTGTATTGCAGACATTCGTGAACCAGCCCCTACGGGAATTATCCTAAAGCCGGCTTTAATACCCAGTTTCCTCTTCAGTCGCCCTCCGGCGCGCACATCCTTTGACGCTGACGATTTCAATCGCCGAGTCCTGCTAAAATACAGATTATTTATGTTAAATCGCAAACAAATTGCATTTTATTTAGAAGACATTGAAACGCCCGCAGGGAGAACCATCAGTTTAATTATTACCGGACTCATTCTCCTATCTACTGCCAGCTTTATCGCAGAAACTTACCCGATTTCCGAATTAGTTAGAACTCGATTAGCAACTCTCGACACCGCTCTTTTAGTCGTTTTTAGTGTTGAATATTTAGTGCGGTTGTGGTGCGCCGATCATAAATTTAAGTTTATTTTTAGTTTTTTTTCAATAGTCGATTTGCTGGCAATATTACCATTTTTACTGGGATTTGTCAATGTCAGTTTTATTCGGATTTTTCGCTGGTTTAGAATTCTCCGACTCATCCGCTTTCTGGAATTAAAAAATTCGGTTTTTCGCATCAGCACCGAAGATGGGGTGATTTTTTCCCGGATTGTGTTTACTTTACTGGCGATAATTTTTGTTTATTCTGGTTTGATTTATCAAGTCGAACATTCGGAAAATTCCGCAGCTTTTGGGACTTTTTTGGATGCTGTTTATTTCTCGGTTGTGACGATGACTACTGTGGGATTTGGCGATGTTACTCCGATTTCAGAATCCGGGCGTTTTCTGACTATTTTGATGATTTTGACGGGAATTGCTTTAATTCCTTGGCAATTGGGGGATTTGATTAAACAATTAGTTAAAAGTGCTAATCAAGTAGAGATTGTTTGTAAGGGTTGCGGTTGGTTGGTACATGATGCTAATGCTAAATTCTGTAAAATGTGCGGCACTCAGTTGGATAATGGTTGACTATTGGCTGTTGGCTGTTGGCTGTTGGCTGTTGACTGTTGACTGCTGTTATTTGTTAGTTGCAACCAATAACTAATAACTAATAACCAACAACTCAATACTTCGGACACTTTTATATCTAGTTGAGTGTCCGAAACCCTTGCTGGCTATATGCTGGACTATTTTTTCAAGGTTTAAGTTCATTCCTAAGTTTCAGAAAATACGTTGAAAATGGCAGGGCTTCCTCAGTAAGGCTTACAGGACCGTTAAAAAACTGTCCGAAGTATTGATAACTAATAACCAATAACTAATAACCAATAACCAATAACCAATAACTAATAACCAATAACTAATAACTCCTGACTTCTTTAACCTAAAGGTAACAAAATTTCAAAGTCGGTGCCTGTTCCTAATTGCGATCGCATTCTGAATGCGCCGCCGTGTTTGCCCGTCACGATTTGATAGCTAACTGCTAAGCTGGTTTCTTTGAGGGCGCGTTTTTCGGCAGAGAATGATTCTATGATTCTTTTGTATTTGTGAGGTGACATTCCCGGCCCGTTATCTGCTATGCGAATCGAAACCCAGCGATCGTGAAGTTGGTTCAAGTCGCTCGCAGGTTCGGGACAGCCAACTTCAGTTGTAATTTCAATTTGAGGCTGGCGATCGCCCTCTCTGATTCCTCCACCCTTGAACTCCTTCGCCAATTCTTGACCGACTGCTTCGTTAATTAATGTATGAATAGCATTGGTCAAGATATTCATAAATACTTGGTTGAGCTGTCCTGCATAGCACGGCACGGGCGGCAGGTAGCCGTAGTTTTTCACTACTTTTATTTCCCTGGTCAAACGACTTTTGAGCAGCAAGAGTATGCTGTCTATATTGGCGTGCAAGTCGGTCGGTTTGGGATAAATATCGTCGATGTGGCAAAAATTTTGCAAACTGGTTGCTAACTTACTCAAACGTTCGGCTCCGGCTTTGATACTGGCGACAGTTCGCAGGAAATCGTTTTGCAAAAAGTCATAGTCTATCTTTTCTTTGAGCTGTGCTATTTCCGGCGGTTGTTCGGTACAGTGCGCGTCGTAAACTAAGAGCAACTCCATCAAGTTTTTGCTGTAGTCGCTGACGTAGGTTAAATTCCCCCAAATAAAGCCCACCGGATCTAAAATTTCGTGGGCTACTCCGTTGACTAAACGGCCTAAACTAGCCATTTTTTCGCTTTGAATCATTTGAGTTTGGGCTCTTTCGTAGCGGACTTGAGTTTCTATGCCGCGAATTTGCCAGTAGGCGATGTTTAGTGCGTGAGGGTCTAAGAGTCGGTAAGATTGGGAGTCTATTTGGACGACGATTGGTTCTGACTGCAATTCGGGCGATCGGCGCAAAGCTTGTGGAGCTCCCGCCAAAATGGTTGTACTCTCTGCGAGCAATAATATTTCGACGCGAGCGTAACTGTAGAGCACTTTCAGCGGCAGGTGCAAAAATAGCTCAGGGCCTTGGGGTTTGAGCAGATATTCCAGCAGTTGTCTGCGCGAGATCATGCCCGCAAACTCTCCTGCTTCAATCAAGACGACTCCCGGCACCAGGGGATGCCGTTCAAAGATTTCGGCAACTGTCACGGCCAAGCAGCTCGATTTTACCTGAAATTCATACAGGGGCAAATCCCAGAGGGTAGACTCTAGTGAAAGGTCTTGATGGCTGCCTTCGGAAAGTGAAGGGCTTTGTAGTTTGGAACTGAATGTATTTGCCACTGGAACTTTATAATTGCCGAAATGCTGGAACAGTAAAATGAGAACCCACTACTAAGGTAGCCTATCATTTCACCGCAGCAGCGAACCAGAAAACTGTTTTTGAGTTAATCATGTTTTGCGAACTATTGGCAGGAGAATTTCAAATTTGGTGTTCTGGCCTGGTTGCGATCGCAATAAAAGTTGGCCGCCGTGCTTTTCTGTGACGATTTGATGGCAGATAGCCAACCCCATACCGCTGCCTTTCCCTGCCGGTTTTGTGGTAAAAAAGGTATCAAATATTTGCTGATGATGTTCTGGGGCAATGCCGGGCCCGTTATCAGCAATCTCAATTGCTACCTGCAGGCCCTGTTCAGTTTCTCTGACATTAGTGGTAATTTCGATTTGGGGCTGCCAGTTATCCGCGCACTCGGTCTGTATTTCTCTATTTGCTGCGTACTCTGTCAGGGCATCTATAGCATTAACTAACAAATTCAAAAACACCTGACTCAACTGACCGGAGTAGCCACTAACTAGGGGCAGTTCGCCGTAAATCTTTACCACTCTTATGCTATTCTTCAAGCGGTTTTTGAGAATTAACAGCGTCATATCCACGCATTCGTGAATGTCTGTATCCATTGGCTTTGTCTCGTCCATATGAGAGAAGTGGTGCAGCCCGTTCACTATTTTTAGCAATTGCGAGGCTCCCAACTCCATCCCTTCTAAGGTGATCGGCAAATCTTCTTGTAAAAAATCAAACTCAATTTCTTCTTTGAGGGCATTAATTCGGGGAGACGGTTCCGAATATTCTTCTTCATAAGCTGACATTAGTTGCAGCAAATTTTCAAAATAGGACAGCAGAAAAGTCAAATTTCCCCAAATACTGTTCAGCGGATTTCTAATTTCGTGGGCTACTTCTGCGACAATTCTCCCCAGACTCGCCATTTTTTCGGTTTGAATGAGTTTCGCTTGGGTTTGTTTCTTGAGCAGCTTATTTGTTAGTTGGTGAATTCGGGATTGAGCCACCATTAATTGGTGTGAGTCTAACAATTTGTAAGTCTGGGGTGCTACTTCCACTACTACGGGTTCGTAGACTAATTCTGCTAACCTGTAAAGAGATTCCGAGGCGGCTTCTACTATTAATTTACTACCGGGAAGCACCAGCAGCTCTTGCTTGGAAAACCTGTACAATACCTCTATCGGTCGCTTGAAAAACATTTCTAAACCGTAGCGCCTGTTAATTTTTTCATAAAAATAACGCCTGGATATCATGCCGACAAAAGTACCCCGCTCGGTCAATATGACGCCGGGAAGCATGGAATTTCCTTCAAAAGCCTGGGCTACTTCTTTTGCCTGTTGGGTTAAGTCAATTTGACAGTGGTAGAGAGGCAAATCTAGGAGAGTTGATTCTAAGGATATATCCCAACTACAAATTTCATTGATATGCAAAACGGATAACTCCGAGTTTGTTTCATGCACAGCAAACATAGATGAAACCCCTGTTAAATTTTGTATTGATGGATAAGTTAAGTTGCTATTAATGGCTAACGGGTAATTGCTAGTTTGTCAAATTTCAACAGCACCCAACGGGAAAACCCGATCGCAATAGCATGGTCTGCTAAGGATTTTGTTTCTAAATCAATGTTAAACGATCGAAGCTTTTGTGGAACTTACGGAACTCTGCTGTAAACTTTTTACCATGATATACCCTGCGATCGCGTGTTTTCCGAAAAATCTTAAAAATCTATCAATAATCTATCAATAGATTAGTGCAATCTGTTATGCTATTTTCCTCTGTCGGTAGGGAGTTGGAGTGCGATCGCCCGTCATCTATAAATATACTGACATCCTTCGAGAGTTCGACGGCCCGGATTCCCACAGTCTCAGGAACTTGAGACACCAGCGCGCAAAACTGGCCCGGAGGCAAAAATCGGCAGATTGTGCTGTATTTAAGCAAAAATGCCAATGCAGGCAAGTTTCCAACTCCAACTCCAACAACCCCTAAGTCTTAGTTTGCGAAAGCCCGCGCCAGTCAGTCGATTTGAGATTTTAGATACTTCGACTTCGCCCTACAAGTTTGAGATTTACTCCACAGATGAATCAGCGAGCAGGAACAATAGCCTAAAATTTTAGTGGTGTGCGTGACGGTTTACCTGAATTTTTTGTTGCTATCAAAGATGTCAGTCAAGCGAGCCCCTACCGAATCCCAAAAAACCTAGAAGCGGGCGCTAGCGAAGAATCACGAAATCACAGCCAGAAGATGAAAGTAAAAGGGAGCATCTGGTGTTTTGCAAAACGCATTTTTTTTATTGAGCGTGCGATCGTCCCCGCTCGCATATTGTACTCGCTCTTCGGGGACGATCGCACTATAAACGCAAAACACCAGATGCTCCCAAGCAAAACCCGCTTGACCAATCGAATATTTATTGATTTGTACCCGCCTACTTGGTATATAAAAACGAGTTATTCAAGCGCAAGTCTTAAACCCATCGACCCACAACAACCCTCACCGTTCCGTCCGCCAACGTTTCCTCTTTTTCAACATGAAAACCCTCGGACTGCACCGCCACCATCAACTGGCGGCGCGCGTATTTTTGACTAATTGAATTAACAAATTCTTGCTTGTTAATTCTAGCGCCCCAAAAATCCGCAACCAATTCGTAATTCTCTCCGTTGCGACGAAAACCCAAATCGTAACCGTTGGATTGCCGAATCACATACTCCGCATTAGTTTGGTCGCCCTGATAACCCCGCACCTGCACGTTGGACTCTACGTTATAACCCAACTCTTCCAACACTTGATGCAGCAGTTCGCCATTGGTGATTTGAACCTCGATCGTTGTGAAGTGTGACATATCACTTTCAGATTTTTTTGTGAAACGCTGATTTGATTATCATAGCATCAACAACCACAGTCAATAACTTAGGACTTGCGCTATTTAACTCGACTTTTACGACAAATATAGAGCTTTGCAGAGTTACACCTGCACATCAACTCGCTTGAACGGTGCTTTGATCCACCGCGCCTTGTTATTCCCGAATTTCGTTTTTTTAATAGATACTATAACGATAAAAAATCAACTTTAAAAACGAAAGTTTAACCATAGCTTAATCATTATTCACCCGTGTTTTAATCCTACGATCTAAAACTTGTACGGGTAACTTGAAGTGTCTAAAATCTAAAGTTAACGGATATCGGATTCGATCGCGCGTGCGCCCTAGTGTCGGCAATAGGTCGCTGACTGAAGTCCGCACTACAAACCGTTTTTATTAGGATAATCTACCGGACATGGCGTTACAGCATTTTAGGTTTTAGGTTTGAGATTTGAATCGATGTTCCCTGGCGATCGCCCCGATCGCACTTTTGTTAGCCGTGACTATATTTCAAAAATCCCGATTTCCGATTCTTGAGTGCGTGAATATACGCAAATAATATGAAAATTTTATAATTATATGTCCTGTACAAGGCTAACATTGCGATGTTTTTTTAAAAGACTACAGCTATTCACCGTAAAAATACGTATTTGCAGGAATTATTCAGCCTGTTATCAACCTTTAAAAAGTTGCCAGGAATACAGACAGGGGAGCAATTGCTGAATGTTTTAAACAAGATTTAAACTATCGCATCTGGCTCGGATGAGTATCCCGAAAAACTGTAATATTTTACTTAAAAAGTTTATGCTTAAAAGATAGCCCGGGATTAAATATACAGTACATCCCTGAGAACCATGTCATACTGCAACCAATCCATCTGTCGATCGCGCAATCCTGCTGAAATGTGCGACACTGCTGCGAGTTGGCAGCTTATAGCCGATCGGCTAACGGTAGAATTGAGCAACACGCGCGCGAAGCTTCATGCCGAAATCGATCGGCTAAAACAAGAAAACGAAACCCTCCACGCCGCCCTCAGTTGTTCCCCAATTTTCCTGTGGGCAACTGACAAAGACGGCAGGTTAACCCTTGCTTCCGGCAAAAACATAGAAAATTTGGGGTTCAAACAACCTGTAACTGTGGGACTGTCGATTTTTGAAGTTTACGGCAGTCAGCCAGATATCTTAGAAAATATTGCCGAGGTAATAGCAGGAAAAGATCGCACTTGGAATGCCCAAGAGGGGGATTTTATTCACGAAATTCGATCGGCAGCGCTGCGAGATGCAAAGGGGGAAGTTGTCGGGGCTGTCGGTGTTTCTACTGATATTACCAACCGCCAAAAGTCGATCGCCACTCTCGAAACAGCAAATCAAGAATTAGAAAACAGACTTCAGCAGCAAACAACAGCCTTCAATACAGCACTTGCCGCCAGCGAAAAAAAGTACCGCAACCTTGTAGAGACCTCCCAAGAACTTATTTGGTCGATCGATATTCAAGGCATCTTAACTTTTGTCAATACCGCCGCCAAACGCATCTACGGTTACGACCCCCCAGAAATGATCGGCCGCCGCTTTACTGAATTTTTAGTTCCCCAACAAAACAGCAGACAAATAGAAATATTTGCCGAACTTTTAGCGAGAACCAGCCTTCAGCAACAAACCCCCAATTCTCCTTACGAAATAGAACAAGTTCGCAAAGACGGTAGCCCCGTCCACCTGCGCGTCAACAGCATCATCAACCAAGGTGAAAACGGCGCTATTTTAGGTCTTTGCGGAACCGCAACAGATATTAGCGATCGCAAGCGATCGGAAGCAGCACTCCAAGAAGCCACAGACCAACTTCGCGCAGTCTTAGATGCAGTGCCCGGACTCATTTCTTGGATCGGTTCAGATTTGCGGTATATAGGAGTCAACCAGCACCTAGCCACCTCCTTCCAACTGTCTCCAGAAAGCTTTGTCGGTCAAGAAATCAACTTTCTCGACAAAGGATCGGCTTTTGGAGAACTGATCCGAAACTTTTTTGACAGTTCATCTCACCAAATCTGGCAAGAAATAGACATAGAAATTAACGGCAACACCCGCAATTATCTGATAGTAGCTCAGAAATATCATCAAGGAACCGCAGCAGTTTCGGTAGGAATAGACATTACCGACCGCAAACGCGCCGAAGCTCAAAAAACCGAACTAATCGCTTCTTTGCAAGAATCTGAGCGCAAATTACGCAGCCTTTACGAAGCCACCAGCGACGCAGTAATGCTACTAGACGAACAAGAATTTTTTGACTGTAACGTCGCCACCTTAAGAATCTTCGGCTGTAGTAATAAAAAACAGTTTTACGGAAAAAAACCCAGCGAATTTTCCCCGCAATTTCAGCCTAGCGGACAAGACTCATACAGTTTAGCCACACAGAGAATATCGACAGCAATGCAAGCAGGTAGCTGTCGCTTTGACTGGGTACACAAACGGCTAGACGGTTCAGAATTTCCAGCCGAAGTGCTGTTAAATGTAATGGAAATTAACGGTCGTAAAGTAATTCAAGCAGTAGTGCGAGACATTACAGACCGCAAGCGGGACGAAGATCGGATCAAAGCATCCCTCGCAGAAAAAGAAGTCCTCTTCAAAGAAATTCACCACCGCGTCAAAAATAACCTGCAAGTTATTTCCAGTTTGCTCAAACTTCAGTCCCGCTACATCAAAGACAGCAGGGTTACTGAAATGTTAAAAGAAAGTCAAAACCGAGTCATGTCAATGGCCCTGGTTCATGAACAATTGTATCAATCCAAATATTTTTCAAACATTGACTTTGCTGAATATATCCAAAATCTCGCCCACAATTTATTTCAAGCTTATGAAACTCATGCAGAAAGCGTCAAATTGCGAACAAATATTGCGCCGTGTTCTATGAATATTGACGAGGCCGTTCCTTGCGGATTAATTATCAACGAACTTGTGACCAATGCACTAAAATATGCTTTTGAAGGAGAAATCGCAGGTACAATTAACATAGACTTTAGTTTAGAAAATGACAGGGTTTGCGTGCTAACTGTCAGCGACAGCGGTGTTGGTTTTCCTCAAGACTTAGATTATCGAAATGCTCGCACATTGGGTTTGCGACTTGTCGGATCTTTAGTTAAGCAAATTAGGGGGAAAATAGAGCTACTAGCAACAACAGGCACGACTTTTCAAATAACATTTTCTAAACAACAATAGCCATCTTCGGAGAGAAAAAAATATGCCCAATAAAAAAATTCTGATAGTTGAAGACGAAAGCATTATTGCCGAAGACATTTCCGACAGCTTAATATCTCTTGGTTATAGAATCACTGATATTGCCTATTCAGGAGAAGAAGCAATTCAATCGGCAACACAATCTCGACCAGATTTAGTTTTAATGGATGTTAACCTGCAAGGAGAAATCGATGGTATTACAGCAGCAGAAGTAATTCGATCGCGCTTGGCAATTCCGGTAATTTATCTAACAGCCTATGCTGACGAAAATACGTTGCGGCGGGTCAATTCAACCAAACCATTCGGCTATATTGTTAAACCATTTGAAGAAAAAAACTTGCACACAACTATTCAAATAGCTCTGCACCGACATCAGCACGACTGCTTGACAAACTTGCCAAATCGTTCGCTGTTGCAAAAGCAGCTAAGTCAGGTATTGGAAGAGCACAAAGAAGTGCCAGAAATCGTTCCCGTTGTTACTCTCAGTATAGATAGAATTAACAGGATTAACAGTACATTTGGACACGATATTGGCGATTTTGTACTTTGCGAAATTGCCGAACGGCTGAGCAACTGCACGGATAAAATTAATATGGTGGCTCGTTTGGAATCTGCTGAATTTGCAATTGTTATCGAACCAGTTGCCAAAAAACAGGATGCTGTCAAAATTGCTCAAAATATTTTAGATATTGTAGCCCAACCTATAATGGCCAGAGGCTCCGAACTTTACGTCACGGCGAGTATCGGCATTTGTTTATCTCCAAACGACGGCAGCAATGGAGACGAACTGCTTAAAAATGCTTATACAGCTATGTACGATTCTCAGGAGAAAGGAGGAAATAACTATCAATTTTATACCGCTAAAAATGCAATTATTTCCATTAATAAATTTAGTCAAGAAAATTGTCTTCGCCATGCTTTGAAACGCTCGGAATTTGAAGTTTATTATGAACCAAAAATACAAATTAAAACAGGAAAAATAGTTGGTGCTGAAGCGTTAGTGCGCTGGAATCATCCAAAAAGAGGCCGAGTTTCCCCTGGGGAATTTATTCCAATGGCTGAAGAAATGGGCTTAATTGCACCGCTGGGCGAATGGGTTTTAGAGACTGCTTGCAGGCAAACTAAAGCGTGGCAAATTGAGGGTTTACCTCCGCTGCGGGTAGCGGTCAATGTGTCAGCCCGCCAGTTTGAAGGCGAAAATTTGACGGAGAGAGTAAGCCAGATATTGAGAGAAACGAATCTCGATCCTAAATGTCTGGAATTAGAATTGACGGAAGGTCTGATTTTGCAAGATGAAACGGCTGCGGCGGGAGCTTTTCAGGTATGGAGAGAGATGGGGATTAGGATAGCGATTGATGATTTTGGGATTGGATATTCTTCTTTGAGTTATCCGAAACGCTTTGTATTTGATGCGCTCAAGATTGACAAGAGTTTTATTCGGGATATTGCGGACGATCGCCAAAATGCAGCGATTACAGTGGCGATTATTCAAATGGCGCACTCTCTGAATATGACTGTGATTGCTGAGGGGGTAGAAAATGAGCGGGAACTTGCTTTTTTGTGTGCCCGCGATTGCGACGAAATTCAAGGCTATTTTTTCAGTCAGGCTTTACCAGCGGCTGAGTTTGAGGCTTTGCTCAAAAGCGATAAACGTTGGGATTTATAGCGGTTTTCAGGTAAGCGATATCATGTCAGATCGTACCCAAAAACGGTTCGTAGTGCGGACTTTAGTCCGCTTTCATGGAGCGGACTAAAGTCTACACGCGCGATCGAATTTTATCGGGAGCATCTGGATGTTTTGCATTTATAGTGCGAGCGTCCCCGCTCGCGTATTGTACAACTCGCGAGCGGGGACGCTCGCACTATAATAAAAATGCTTTTTGCAACACACCAGATGATCTGATTGTATCGTTATCGATCGACCAAACGCGATATGAAATATCTGCCATAATTCAATACGGTTCACTTAACATATTTATGCCCCGGAGATCCCCCTAAATCCCCCTTAAAAAGGGGGACTTTGAGAGCATTCTTGTCCCACCCCCTACTCCCCTTTTTAAGGGGTGTGCCAGAGAGATCGTCTTAAGTAAACCGTATTGTGCCACAATTCTCTTTCTCCAGAAGCGGCGAGGTAAAAAGAGGCAGAGCCTCTGGATCTGCATTACCAGGCAGAGCCTGGTAACGAGCCGAATCTATTTTTAACTGTAAAGACTCGCCACATATTCGCCGTAGCCGTTATAGGGCAAAGTCGGGCGAGTTTCCCACGACCAACTGTTACCGGGGCCGACGACTCTTTCGCTGGCTTGAGACCATCTCGGGTGAGGTTGGTCGGGGTTGACATTTGCCTCAAAAGCGTATTCGTTGGGGCCGATTGTATTCCAAAAAGTGGCGGGCTGTTTTTCGACAAATTCAATTTTGACGATCGACTTTGCGCCCTTAAAACCGTACTTCCAAGGAATCACTTCTCGCAGTGGCGCACCGTTTTGTTTTGGTAGCTGCCGCCCGTACAAGCCCGTAGCAAAAAATGCTAAATCGTTGGCCATTTCCTCAATCCGCAGACCTTCGGTGTAAGGCCAAGGATAAAATTGTGACATCAAACCGGGGCCTGGAGTAATTTTTTTGTCATAAAACGAGGTGAAGCGAACGAATTTAGCATTTGATTGTGGTTCGACATCAGCCATGAGTAATTTCATGGGAAATCCGACCCAAGGAACTACCATTGCCCATGCTTCTACACAGCGAAATCGATAAACTCGTTCTTCGATGGGAAATTTTTTGTAGATGTCGTCAATGTCGTAAGTGCGGGGATTTTTGACTAAACCTGCTACTTCTACTTTCCAGTTTTCTGTTGGCAAAGCTTGAGCGGCTTCCCAGATAGATTTTGTGCCGCCGTATTCGTAAAAGTTGTTATATTTTGTAGCTAAGGCTTCGTCGGTAATTGCTCGATCGACTTTTGCGAAGTTAGAATTCCGGGTCAATCCCGAATATGCTTGGGTTGAGCCTTTGTCCAGAGCGGTTTTTGAACTATCACTGCTTTGACAGCTTGTCAGCGGCAGCAACGAAGCAGTCACGCCAGCGCCGATTAAATTTGTCATGAAGCGGCGGCGGTTGAGAAAGGCTGTTTCTGAGGTAATTTGGGGATCGAGAATTTCCCAAGATTTAGGAATGCGAATGAAGGGCATAAGTAATAGTTAAAAGTTAGTAGTTCGTCGGGCGAAATTTGCCCAAATTTCAATTTTTTAGTTTATTTGAAATTTGAGATTTACTCAGGGCGATCGGAGGATAGGGGAGTTTTGGCAATGCCTCGCGATGGCTTGACTTGGCGCTGCGAGCAAAATTATTGTATCCGCAATGACAGTATAGCCTAATTCGTTGAGAGCGAGTTCTGCCGAACAATGTCACGGCACGCGGGCGATCGACCTATTATACCAATTTCATAAAGTAGTGCTAGATATTAGCCCCCCAACGGTAGCTTAGTAAGGGGGGGCTAGGACTTGATCCATAACACAGCTTTAGAAAAATGGTATTAAACCTCCATCGCAGGAAAGTCAGTAATAATTAATGCGCGATCGACCGCAGGAATTGTCACTAAAATCTTGGAAACAATTATCATGAAGCAAAGCAATGATTCAAATTATTTAATTTGTCCAAAGGAAGCGGCACGCACCGCCCCGCTTTCCTCCCCCACTCCTGGCTTTAAGTCGGACGGGGGTCTCCAGCGGAAAGAGAAATGAGTTACTGCATCAATCCCAATTGCCAGAATCCAGAAAATCTCGATCGCGCCACAGCCTGCAAAAGCTGCGAGTCAAACTTGCTGCTAAAAGGTCGCTACCGAGTATTTCACCCCCTCGGTCAAAGTCTCGGTTGCCGCACCTTCTTAGCAGTCGATGAAGACCAACCAGCCCAACCCCGCTGCGTCATTCAACAGTTCTGCGGCTCAGTGCCCTCAGTCGCCGACAATGGCGCACAGCTAAACCAGACATTTCGCAGCGACGCCAGCGTCCTCGACGAGTTGGGTAAACATCCCCAAATACCGAAACTGCTGGCATTTTTTGAAGTCGAAGGCTGCCAGTATTTAGTGCAAGAATACATCCCCGGTCGCAATTTGGCCGATCGACTGTCGCAAAAAGGCGTACTGAAAGAAATTCACATTTGGTATTTGCTGAGCGAATTGTTGCCTGTCCTGCAACTGGTTCACGACCATCAACTAATTCACCGAGACATCAAACCCTCCAATATTATTCACCGCAAAACCAGCCAAAATGGCTTAATAACGGCGGGTAAAGAGGATGTAGGTACTATACCCTGGGAGGAGGAATCGGGACTGGTTTTAGTCGATTTCGGCGCAGCAATTCCTGCCAACAGCGGGCCGCTGAAAACAGAAACAGTGACTGGTTCTGCCGAATACGCCGCTCCCGAACAAATCAAAGGTCAAGCTATTTTGAGCAGCGACATCTACAGTTTGGGCGTGACTTGCATTCATTTGTTAACAGGAATGTCGCCCTTTGATTTGTTTGATATCAAAGG
The DNA here is from genome assembly GCF_036705185.1 of Microcoleus sp. B4-D4. Taxonomy (NCBI): domain Bacteria; kingdom Bacillati; phylum Cyanobacteriota; class Cyanophyceae; order Oscillatoriales; family Microcoleaceae; genus Microcoleus; species Microcoleus sp. B4-D4. The sequence goes on from NZ_JAUBTX010000012.1 coordinate 101,687, forward strand.
GGACACTTGGGCCTGGAGGCACTATTTGAAAATACCAGTTTCGAGCAGACTCGGCCGCATCCTGGATAAAATGGTAGAACGAGAAGCATCAAAACGCTATCGATCGACCGAAGCAATTCTCAGAGACATAAAATACGGCCCGACACCGATAGACGCGATCGTCAACAAACCCAGAGTGACTTTGGCTTTGTGGGGAGGAGCCACCGTTGCCCTAATTTCAGTGCTGCTGGGTTCTGGCTTGTCATCGACACCGGAGGCTTTCACTTCTTCGGAACCGGTTTCCAGCATTCCCGAAATTCGGTTCGATCCGCCCCCGATGCAGAATTTCAGCAGTGAGCCATTGCAGTCAGGCCCTGCAGTTCGCACTCTCGCAGAGCAAGACAAAAACCCGGTGTGGGCTGTAGCAGTCACTCCCAACGGCCGCGTCATAGTCAGCGGCAACAATGACGGGACAATTCGCCTGCTGCACAAGCGTCACGGCAAAATACTCAAAGTTATCTCAGCACATTTGGGGCCCGTGTGGTCGGTGGCTGTCAGTCCCGACGGCAGGACGATCGCCAGCGGAGGCGCAGACGGTACGATTAAATTGTGGAATTTCTATTCTGGCAAGTTAATTCGGACGTTGGACGGAGACAAAGATGGCGTGTTCTCAGTTGTTTTCAGTCCCGACGGCCGAGCCCTCGCCAGTGTCGGTAAAGACAATACATTGAAACTGTGGCAAGTCGAAGGCGGTGCCGAGTTGCAAACCCTCAAGGGGATTACCGACGAAGTACATTCAGTGGCTTTCAGTCCCAACAAAGATACTTTGTTTGCTGGCAAGGGCGACGGTACGATCGAGATGTGGAATTGGAAGACTGGGGAATTCCAAGCGACTCTCATGGGTCATGTCGATGCTGTTTCGGCTTTGGTTGTCAGCCCGGATGGTAATATTTTGGGCAGCGGCGGTTGGGACAACACGGTGAGGATTTGGGATATCACCACGAATCACGGGCCGCAGCCCTCGGGCGAGGTGACTTTTACCGGTCATGCCGATCGCATCCAGTCTTTAGCTTTCAGTCCCGACAGCGAGACGTTAGCTAGCGGCGATTTGAGCGGTACTATCAAGCTGTGGGCGATGGATAGCGGGGAACAAGGTACGCTCAAAGGTCATTCGACTTGGGTGGAACTGGCTTTTAATCCTCAAGACAAAACGTTGATCAGCGGCAGTTATGACGACACGATTAAGGTGTGGCGACTGTCTCCTTGATTTTTCTATTCTTTCTTGGAACAATCTTTAACCATAATCTTTGATTTGGTTGGGGATTGTTCAAAACTCGGCGATGGAAATTGCTTAAGAGTCAAACTTTCGTCCGCCTCCGCCGAGTTAGGCAATTCCGCCGTTAACGCGGATATTTTGTCCGGTAATCCAGCGGGCTTGTTCGCTGCACAAAAAAGCCGTCACATCGGCAATATCTTCAACTTTTCCGAGTCTTCCCAAAGCAGTCATTTGAGTGAATCTTTGGATTTGTTCGGCGGTTTTTCCGACTGTGAAAAGTTCTGTATCCGTTGGGCCCGGAGAAATGACATTGACTGTAATTTGGCGATCGCCCAATTCCTTTGCCAGCGATCGAGTTAGCTGTTCCACCGCACCTTTTGTCGCCACGTAGGCCCCGTAAGTTGGCAGTAGCATAGCAGTTGTCGAACTGGAAAAATTGACAATTCTTCCTCCCTCTGCCATGCGTTTAGCAGCTTCTTGACAAGCAAAAAACGTGCCTTTGACGTTAATTGCAAAAAGATTATCAAACTCTGCTTCGGTAACTTCCGCTACAGTTTTGGAAAGATTTACTCCTGCATTGTTGACTAAAATATCGATTTGTGAATAGGTTTCGAGAGCGCGATCGAACAAATTGCAAATTTCTGCGGTTTTGCTGACATCCGCTTGCACGGCTAATGCTTTGCCGCCTGCTGCTTCAATCGCTGAGACAACCTCTTTTGCTGCTTCTGCTGCTTTGGCGTAGTTGATGACAACCGATGCGCCTTCTTGAGATAATCGAAGGGCGATCTCGCGTCCAATTCCCCGCGATGAACCAGTCACAATTGCTACTTTTCCTGCTAGTGATGCCATGAGATTTGCTCTCCAATTAGCGTTGATATTCTCTCTATGGTAAAGTAGTGTCGGCTGTTCAAGTAAAATTTATGACCGCAAATTCCGAGTTAACACAGCAGTATTTGTCAGCGGGCGAGAACCTGCAGAAATCGGGAAAATTTGAGGAGGCGATCGCCCAATACCAACAAATATTAGCACTCAAACCGGATGCGGCGGTTGCGTGCAGCAAGATAGCAGAAGTTTATTATACGCAACAGAAATATGTAGAGGCGATCGCCTCCTGCTACCAAACACTGCGCCATCAACCCAATTTCGCCCCAGCCTACAAAACCCTAGGCAATATCCTGCAAGCCCAAGGCAAAATAGAAGCGGCGGCGCGCGCCTACTCAAAGGCGATCGAATTTGACCCCAATTTAGTCGCTGCCTATGTTAACTTAGGCAGTATGTTTTACAAACAAGGCTTGCTAGACGAAGCAATAACTTATTACCAAAAGGCGATCGCTATACAGCCAGATTTAGCCGCCGCTTATTGGAATTTAGGCAAACTTTTGGAAAAGCAAGGGCGCACCAACGAAGGCTTAATATATCAAGAAAAAGCTTTAAAATTAGAGCCAGAATTAGCAAAGTAGTTGTATAGCCTTTCTCAAAAAGATGAGGTACTATCCGGCATAGGGCATAGGCCTCCGTGGGCATAGGGCATAGGCCTCCGTGGGCATAGGGCATACCTCACTTTTTAGAGAACCGCTATAAGGTGGGCATACCTCAAAAATCCCTGTACTCGATCGACAATCTCAAAGCGACGCACCAGTGTTTACAGGGCGAGTAAAAAAACAACTCTTTTTTGTACAAATGTATTTGGCATTTGTAGTGAGATCGTCCCCGCTCGCGAGTACAATACAATACGCGAGCGGGGACGATCTCACTGTAAAAAACATCCTTTTTGCGATGCAGGAGATGCTCCCGGATTAAAGTCTTCACTACAAACCGTTTTATCGCAAAAAAACATGAATTTAGAAGCCAAAAATCAAGACCAACAGCACCCGCAATACAAGCGCGATCGAGCCAGTGTCAATACTTTATTAACAGGAGAAGCAACCGACTACAATTTATCGGAATTAGCAAGATTAATCATTCGCTACCGAGGCTTTCCCGGCGCTAGAGATATTCAATCAGACTTAAAAAAAGTCCTGCAACAATGGAATCATACCGAAGAAACTCTTTACGAACAAACCCGTAAAATTCACGCCACAGGTGAAGTTTACAGGAAACAAAAAAGCGACCAAGAAGATTGGGCTTAATAATACCAAAGCTTAGAAGTGAAGTAGCGATCTAAATTAATGAGTAATTTTAGGTCTCGGAGCCGGTGCGCCTCGCAGCATTCCTTCTGTACTCAAGTCTTCATCAATTTCTTCCCAGTGAATGCCATAGCCTCCTCCACATACTTCCCATTTTTCCCTTTGGTGGGGCGTTGCATTAAACAATCTTGGATACCAAATTAAAGGCACGGTAATGATTCGTCCATCCATCAAATCAACACTAATGGTTTCTTCTGTAAAATGAATGTGCTTAACTCTCTCGTCCGCTCGAATCGCCAAAATACCCATACCAAGGTTCCAATAGCGTTTGTTTATTTTCTTGTAAATGATATAGAGGACACGGCAGTGCCGTGTCCCTACCGCGATTAATTGTAGGGACACGGCACTGCCGTGTCCTGATTTCCGGTAACTATTTTCAAACCATCTCTGGTGAAACTTGCATTGCCGGCTGCGGCTGGAACTGGAACAGCGAATAAACCACATTGCGGCGGATATCCGTCATCATGTCCAAAAACAGCTCGTAACCTTCAGTTTTGTACTCGATCAGCGGGTCTTTCTGCCCGTAACCGCGCAACCCGACAGACTCGCGCAAAGCATCCATTTGCTGCAAGTGTTCCCGCCACAAAGTATCAATTTGCTGCAAGATAAAGAACCGCTCAGCATCGCGCATCAATTCCGCTCGGATGGCATTAACTTCCGCTTCTTTCATGTCGTAAGCGTTGCGAACTTGTTCGTGGAGGAAAGTTTTAATTTCCTCAACCGACAAATCCTCTAATTGATCGGGAGTCATGTCAGCTAGGAGATAAACAAATTCCTTCACTTTGCTGACAAGTTTTTCGAGTTCCCATTCTTCCGAAGGCAACTCGGGATTGATGTATGCTCCCACGATGTCGTCCATCGTTTGTTCGGCATATTTAATTACCTGTTCCTTCGAGTCCAAACCTTCCAAGACTCGGCGGCGTTCTGCATAGATTGCTCGACGTTGATTGTTCATCACTTCGTCGTATTCAAATACCTGTTTGCGGATGTCGTAATAGTAGGTTTCGACTTTTTTCTGAGCGCCTTCGAGCGAGCGAGTCAGCATTCCAGATTCGATCGGCATATCTTCCTCAACACCGAAAGCCTTCATCAAACCGGCAACCCGTTCGCCGCCAAAAATCCTGAGCAAATTGTCTTCCAAACTCAAGAAAAAGCGCGTAGAACCAGGGTCTCCTTGGCGTCCCGCCCGGCCGCGCAACTGATTGTCAATCCGGCGCGACTCGTGGCGTTCTGTACCGATGACGTGGAGGCCTCCCAACTGAACGACTTCATCATGTTCGCGGCTGGTAAAAGCATCGTACTCGCTGCGAGTTAAATTGTAAGCTTCCCGCAATTTTTGAATTACGATGTCTTTGGTAGGCGCTTTTTCCGAGGCTACAGCCACAATGTCATCGGCTTTCAATTCCGAGAGCGATCGCTCCCCGTACTCCTTCACCGCCAATTCCACCGCCGCTTTGAGCATTTGCTCAGCATCTTTCGATAGCTGCGTCGGGAAAATCTGCGCCGAAGCTTTCCAAGACTTGACCTTTTTAGCCGTTTGACCAAAACCTTGAGCTGCGGGGCGGCCCCCAATACCCGGAACTTGCACCAGCGAAAACCCTTCTTCATCCTCCGGCTGCACGATCCGGGGCATCAAGTATTCCCGCAACTTGAGCCGCCCCATGTACTCAGAATTACCGCCCAAAATGATGTCTGTACCGCGTCCGGCCATGTTAGTGGCGATCGTCACAGCGCCTTTGCGTCCGGCTTGAGCGATAATTTCCGACTCCCGTTCCACGTTTTCCGGTTTCGCGTTGAGCAAATTGTGAGGAATCTTGAGTTCTTGGAGCAGCCGCGACAGCAACTCGGATTTTTCTACGCTCGTGGTGCCCACCAGCACCGGGCGACCAATTTCGTGCATTTCGGCACATTCTTGGGCGATCGCCTTCCACTTCCCAGCCTCCGCCTTGTAAACCATATCCGAAAGGTCAGTGCGGCTCGTCACCCGGTTTGTCGGAATCAGCGTCACTTCCAGACTGTAAATCTTCTCAAACTCGGTTTCTTCAGTCTTCGCCGTCCCAGTCATTCCCGACAGCTTCGGATAAAGCAAAAAGAAATTCTGATAGGTAATCGTCGCCAGTGTCTGAGTTTCCGGCTGAATTTCCGCCCGTTCCTTCGCTTCGATCGCCTGGTGCAAACCGTCGCTCCAGCGCCTTCCGGGCATCACCCGGCCGGTAAACTCATCGACAATCACCACTTCGCGATCGGGATTGACAATGTAGTTAATATCCTTAATAAACAATTCCTTCGCCTTAATCGCATTAAAAATGTAATGCGCCCAAGGGTCAGCCGGGTCGTACAAATCAGTAACGCCCAACAAACGCTCAGCTTCCCCAAACCCTTCATCGGTCAACAGCACATTCCGTGCCTTTTCGTCAACCTCGTAATGTTCCTCATTTTCCTTTCTCAGAGCAGCAGCCACCTCAGCCGCCCCGATGTATTTCTCGCTGGGGCGTTCCACCTGGCCCGAAATAATCAGAGGTGTCCGAGCTTCATCGATCAGCACCGAGTCAACCTCATCAATCACGCAGAAATTAAAAGGACGCTGGACTACATCTTCCATCACAGTAGCCATATTGTCCCGCAAATAATCAAAACCCACTTCGCTGTTAGTCGCGTAGGTAATATCGCAGTTATAATTTTTCTTGCGTTCCACCTGATCCATGCCCTGCTGAATCAGTCCCACAGTCAATCCCAGGAAGCGGTGCACCTGCCCCATCCATTCCGCGTCCCGTCTTGCGAGATAATCGTTGACGGTGATGATGTGTACGCCTTTACCGTTGAGGGCGTTGAGGTACGCCGGCAGTGTCGCCACCAGAGTTTTGCCTTCACCGGTTTTCATTTCGGCAATTTGGCCTTTGTGGAGGATGATGCCGCCGAGGAGTTGGACATCAAAGTGGCGCATTCCCAAAACCCGCTGTCCCGCTTCCCGCACCACTGCAAAAGCTTCTGGCAAGATTTCGTCTAGGATTTCTTTCTCTTCGTTGAGAGATTTAGCTTTTGCCAGACGTTCTTGAAACTCGGCAGTTTTCCCTCTGAGGCCGTCGTCTGAGAGGGTACGGAAGTCTTCTTCCAAGATATTGATATCAGCTACCCAAGGCTGAAATTTTCTTAGTTTGCGCGCGTTGGGATCGCCTAGCAGATTTTTAAACATGGCAGGAGAGGCAGATTTTTAATAATTTAGCTATTAGCTTTCAGGGTTACGGGCTGTAGTGTTAGCCACAACGTTTACCTTTCCCGATTGTAGCAAGCATTGGGTCTGCTCAGGAGTCGTTGGGGGCGATCGCCCGATTTTGGATTTGCCGCTGGTGAGGAAAGCGCTGCACTCCTAGCTTCGACTTCAGGTGGCAAAACTATATTGCATGGCGTTTGAGAATATGAGTGTTGATTCTATTGTAGGCGATCGGCCTTTAGTTAGATTGGTTGGTGTCGGGGCGATCTTTTGTATCCATGTCTTCTGTGATGGTTGGATCTGAAAGCGAAGGTAATGTTAGTTGAAGGTGAATGTCAATTGTTATTGAATGACTTTGATTGTTCAAACTTATATTAACTATATTTACTAACGGAATTTGGGGTGAATAATTGCTTGAGTGAGATTTAACAGAGGGCATAGTTTTATATCCAGCTTCCTCTAGGCAGTTGTGAATATTTCTCCAGTTGCTGACCTTTTCGTTAGGTACATCTGTAATTTTTTTAAAGTATTGATATAAAGTTTTAGATATATAAACCTCAACGCCTTTACGACTTTGATGGAGTTGGCTAGCTATTTCAGCAGGACTGTGGCCGCAGAGCAAACCTCGGAGAAACAGCTTTTCCCGTTCTGTAAGTCCCTTTCTGGAACGGGGAGATACTTGCCATTTGGCTTCTGCCATAGCTTTATAGAGCCTTTCCAAGTCCCAGTTATTCGCAGCCTCGGCAAACATCTCATCGCTGGATGTCATCGCAGTATGTCTCGCTTAGTTGATAGCCAAAGCCTAACCAAAATTACAGCTTTGGCTAGTTGCTATCTGAGTATACTTAGTTTATCATTCCAGAAACGGATGTGGCGATCGCTCTGCTGTAAAAAGAGCGGGCTATGTGTCAAGAGTTTAGGGTGCAGATACAGCAACGGTTAGTGGGTAAGTGTAAAGATTTGTAACAATACGCCAACTTTTGCGTAAATAAGTAATTGGACAGAATTAATTACACACTGATTTTTGGCTGATTCTTTACTAGACAAGGCTTGTAGCCCAGAGTTTTGTGTAATTAATTGTGTCTTACTACTTATCAGGGATTGAAACCGAATACATAGATATAGAAGCAAGATGTTGCTTGGTGCGGGGCCGAGTTGGTACTGGATGCTTAGGCGTTGCGGTATCTATTTGTGGTGCGTGCGATCGGCTAACTTCATACGCTCAATGCGGTTCATTTTTATGAATCGATACGTTTCCTGGAGTCAATAGTAATGGTTTGGGATATTTTACTGCAAGCTGCTGCTGGATTAATTCTTTGTGCAGCAGTGGGTTATGGGTTGCTGCGATTATTGATGCTCTATCAGGAGATTTTGCCGAGTTATGGGAAAACTTAGTTGCTGCTACCAAAGAAATTTGGGGATACATAACAGAAGCTACTCAATATCTTTTGGCAAACATAGCCCAGTTTTTGGAAAATACTTGGTCTGAGATTGAATATTACTTACGCCAAGAGTTTGGGTATCGACGTGAGTGGTGGATAGCTGTTTTCAGAGAGGGTAGAGAAGTATTTCTTGGATTTATCGATCCAACATCGTCACAAGGTCTATTAGATGGCTGGGGCTATTTACAACGGCTGTTCCGGTTGATTTGGCATTTCTTCTGGCAGCGGAATAAACTCTGTCTCTTGAGGAACCTGACCAAACCTTCCTTCTTTCCAATCGAGTTTGGCTTGTTCAATGCGCTCGCGCCGGCTCGAAACAAAATTCCACCATTTATGCCGATCGCCCACAGGTTCGCCGCCAATCACAATACACCGAGCCGTGCCCGATGCAGAAATGCTGACCGGCGTGCCTGAAGTTAGAACCGCCAACCGATGCTGTGCTAAAGGCACTCCATCGATCGCAAGCCCCTCTGTCACGCTGTAAACCGCCTGTTCGCTGTAATCGCCCGGTAAAGTAAATTCTGTTCCTGGAGTCAGTTGCACGTCCAGATAAATCATGGGTGAAAATATTTGGACTGGGGAAGTGCGACCGTAAGCATCGCCCGCAATCAGGGCGAACGAAACTCCTGCATCCTCCCAAGCGGGCAGTTCGGTTGCCGGATGGTGCCGAAACCAAGGTTCTGTTTCTTCGTATTCGTCGGGAAGTGCTATCCAGGTTTGGATGCCGTGCAGGATGGCTTCTTTGCTGCGATCGTTGTCTGGCGTGCGTTCGGAGTGGACGATGCCTCGCCCTGCCGTCATCCAGTTCACCGCGCCGGGACGGATTTCTTGAACGCTGCCGACACTATCGCGGTGCAGCAAAACGCCTTCAAACAGGTAGGTGACGGTTGCTAAGTTGATGTGCGGGTGCGGCCTGACATCCACGCCCCGACCGGGTGGAAACACCGCAGGGCCGAGATGGTCAAAAAAGATGAACGGGCCTACCAGCGTTAGAACGTCTGAGGGAAGCAGGCGGCGGGCTTGGAATCCACCCAAATCTTGAATGTGCGGCTCGATGAGATGCTGGATGCTATGTGTCATGATGTTGATCAAGTTTAGCTGCTTTTAAAGTTGTCTTAAGGGAGACTGTCCGCTCTTTTCTAATTCTTGAGATTTCAAAGGATTTCACTGATTTTTAAAAGATAAAAAAATTAGTGAAATCAGCATAATCTTTCTTGATCCTTGTTTAGCAAGAGTTTCAGAAAAGGGGCAAGAGCTGTGGATTCTTGCCTATACAAACTAACGGTTAAATTATTAGCCAATTAACTCAAAACCCTTCGCATGAGAGGAAACACCATTCTTGATCCGCGCCGCCACCACCATCAGTAACAAGGCCAAACTGTCGTCAGAGAGCCCATCAACCAAATTCTGCATATTTAACAAAGACTCTAGTTGCTTTGGCACTGACATCTGGCTGCTGTTACCAAATCCCTCTCCCCCCGTCAGCCGATTACAGAAGTAAGCGCGGGCTCCCGGCTTGATCTCGTCCATTGCCTGAATTAATTTCCACAGCACCTCCGTAGAAATGCCAGTCTTGCCCCGCCGAAACTCAGAAATATGATTCTCGCTAACGCCTGAAAACTTGGATAACTGTTTTCCAGATATCCCGTAGCGTTCAATAGTCATCCTAAAAATTTCGGAAATCATTGTAAAGTTTTGTTACAAAAATGTATGATTAGCCTTTAGCGGTGGTATTGTCATTTAGTTATCGGTCAATAGCCCCAGTAACAGCCTACCAGCTTTAATAACTCAATCAATTATAACTCTGCCCGCATAATGTAGCGTCGGCGCAGTTTTATTTTGCCTTGAGCACAATAGACACCAACCGAATTTAAGCTTCCAGCCTTAACGCAATAAGGCTTGCAGGCTCAACATCGGTGATGTCTAGTGGCTGCGGCTTGTTTTACGAAACGAAAGGCAAGATTTGAATACAAATGGCAGAGTATGGTATCCAGTCATATTTCTCTGTCATTGAATTCAAAATAACATCCTGGTTTCGAGTGTGCTGTGACTAAAGTCACATTTTAGTGGCATCTATCTATAAATTTAGGATCTAAGAAGTGTCACGAAACTTAACAGAGCCGATTTCTCTAAAATTACCCAAATGGCCTGAGCCTAATTTGAGTAACGTAACTGTGGGGAACCGACGGCTGAGTGTAGATGAAGTTGCCAGGGTTGCCCGCTGCGGAACCAGAGTTCGGTTGAATGATGAAAGCGATATTGTTGAACGAGTGCAAGCATCCTGCGACTACATTGCAAATGCTGTCGAGTCGGGAAAGCCGATTTACGGAGTTACAACTGGCTTTGGTGGGATGGCCAATACAGCGATCGCACCTGAAGAAGCCGCAAGCTTACAAAACAATTTAATTTGGTTTCTCAAAGCTGGTGCAGGGCCAAAGCTGCCCACAGCTTGCGTCCGCGCCGCCATGCTCTTGCGAATTAACTCCCACCTCCAGGGCGCTTCAGGGATTCGGCTGGAGTTAATAGAGCGGATGATCGCTTTTCTAAACGCAGGAGTCACGCCTCACGTTTGTGAATTGGGTTCGATCGGCGCTTCCGGCGATTTAGTTCCCCTAGCGCACATCACAGGGGCATTAATAGGTCTAGATGACAGTTTCACTGTTGATTTTAACTGCAGAGAAATGTCAGCAATTCAAGCCCTAGAAATATTAGATTTACCAAGAATTGATCTGCTCCCCAAAGAAGGGCTGGCAATGACCAATGGTACATCTGTAATGACCGGCATTGCTGCCAACTGCGTCCGGGATTCGCAAGTAATACTTGCCTTGGCAATGGGTACTCATGCTTTGACCATCCAAGGATTAGGCGGAACCAATCAATCATTCCACCCCTTCATTCACAAGCTCAAGCCTCATTTTGGTCAAGTGTGGGCCGCTTCCCAAATGGTCGAACTCCTCGCAGGTTCCTGCTTGAATCGAGATGAGTTAGATGGTTCCCACGAGTCTCGCGGCGATCGTCCGATACAAGACCGTTATTCGCTGCGTTGTTTGCCTCAGTACATGGGGCCGATTGTGGATGGAATCGCAGAAATTGCCCAGCAGATTGAAGTTGAACTTAACTCTGTTACTGACAACCCCTTAATCGATACTGAGAATCAAGCTAGCTATCACGGCGGCAATTTCTTAGGGCAATATATTGGCGTTGGGATGGATCGGTTGCGCTATCTTTTAGGTTTGCTGGCTAAGCATTTGGATGTGCAAATTGCGCTGTTAGCTGCACCTGAATTTAATAATGGTTTGTCGCCTTCTCTGGTTGGCAACACCAGCCGTAAGGTCAACATGGGATTAAAAGGTCTGCAAATAGCTGGAAATTCGATTATGCCGCTATTGACTTTTTACGGAAACTCAATTGCTGACCGTTTTCCCACTCATGCCGAACAATTCAATCAGAATATCAATAGCCAAGGATTCGCTTCAGCTAATTTAGCTCGTCGCTCAATTGAATTGTTCCAGCAATATATGGCAATTTCCCTAATGTTTGCCGTCCAAGCGGTTGATTTACGAACCCATCAAGTCGCAGGTCACTATGATGCACGGGAGTGTTTGTCACCACTTAGCTTACCGCTATATGAGGCTGTGCGCGAAGTTGTAGGACAGCCGCCTAATGTTGACAAATCTTACATTTGGAATGACAACGAGCAATCTTTAGATGTACACATTGCCATGATTGCTGCTGACATTGCACAGGAAGGACGAATTGTGCAAGCTGTGAACCAGATTTTATCAAGTTTGAAGTAGGAAGCAGAAAGGGAAGGGGAAGAATTTTTGTCAAAGATTTACATTATTTCATTCCCTTTTTCCCCTCTCATTTCCTATGTAATACCAATTTTAAAAAAGAATGCAACAGTATTCTTGTTCCCCCCCTTTGCAAGGGGGGGCTAGGGGGGGTCGAAGAGTGTTGCACGATTTTAGAGAAATGGTATAAAACAGGTCATTTGTAGCTAATAACAGTCTGCAAAACGGTGGAAAAATGAGTTAAAAATTTAACTCATTAAGAACTGCTTGTCTTTTACACAAGCAGTTCCAATTTTGCGGCTGCAAAGGATTGTTGAACATTACTAGAAAGGCACAAAAATGGTTACTCACAATATTTCAGCTAACATCTCTGAAACTGCTTTTCAGCTAGATATTTACCCAAGTAAAAAAGCAGATAGATTGTCAAATCAGCAACACTTTTTGACCGATACTGTTCGCCAGTGCGTCAAAGTCTATCAACTTGAACCGAGGGATTGGCAACAAATTTATCAGGCAATTCACCCTGGTTATGTGAGGGATGTTTCCTTAGAAAAAACACAGCACTCAAAGGCTTTAGTTAGTGGTTGGCGATTGGCCTTAACGACAGTGCAACAGTGCATCAAAATCTTGAACACAAAACCTATTGTTTGGCGGCAATTTTACGGAGGACTAAGATAGGAATGAACATTGCAGAGCATATCGAGAGAGGGTGTAGATTTTTTCCTCAGAAAACGGCTTTAATTTTTGAAGGTAAATCTTTTACTTACAAGCAGCTAAATCAATTGGCAAACTGTGCTGCTAATGGTTTGCAAGGATTAGGCATTAAACGGGGAGATTGCGTCGCTCTCTTCCTGCCTAACATTCCCGAATTTGTCATATCTTATCTGGGCATCTTAAAGATTGGTGCTGTCGCAGTTTCTATCAATGCGATGCTCAAAACTGATGAAGTTCGGTTTATTCTCAATGACTGTGCGGCTAAGATAGTAATTGCGACAGAATCATTGCGAGTGCAAGTGCCTGATGATGATTTAGCTTATCTTCAATACATTTTGATTGCTGAAGATGGAGTTATTAAGCCGCCAAGCATGGTTGTTAGCCACTCTTCTCATATTTCTGGAAGCAAGCAGAGTTTAAGCTGTAAAGAAATCAGTTTGTTACAACTGATGGCTTTAGCTTCTGTAGAAGCTAAAGCTATTCAAATGGAACCCACAGAACCCGCTGCAATTATCTATACATCGGGGACGACTGGTTTTCCTAAAGGAGCTGCGCTTTCTCATGGAAATGTGACTTCTAATATGCACTCTGTCAAGCACTGCTGCGGTATGAGGGCTGAAGATAGGTTGCTTTTGTATTTACCATTGTTCCACTGTTTCGGTCAGAATTTCATTCTGAATGCGGGATTAAATGCTTGTGCGACTATCATTTTGCAGCGCAGATTTTATCCAGCAGAAGTTTTGAAGGTAACGGCTGCGGAGCAGATTACCATGTTTTTTGGAGTGCCTGCTGCCTTTGCCAAGCTGTTAGAAATGTCGCCAGATGAATGCAACTTTAACTCAGTACGCTATTATTTTAGCGCTGCTGCTAGAATGCCTTTGGAAGTTGTAGAGCAGTGGCAAGAACAGTATGGTTTGGTGATCCATGAAGGGTACGGTTTGACGGAAACTTCGCCTTTTTCTTGTTATAATCATTACTTGAAATATAAGCCTGGTTCGATTGGGATGCCAATTGATAATGTGGAAATGAAGGTGGTGGATAGTGAGGGTTCAGAAGTGGAGGTTGGGGATGTTGGCGAGATTATTATTCGCGGCCCTAATGTGATGTCAAGCTATTGGAAACGTCCCGCTGAAACTGCCGAAGTTATGTCAAATGGTTGGTTTCACACTGGAGATTTGGGCCGGATGGATGAAGAGGGCTATTTCTACATTGTTGACCGCTTGAAGGACATGATCAATGTTTCTGGATTTAAGGTTTATCCGAGCGAATTGGAGCGGGTGATTTCTCAACATCCAGCGGTGGCGGAAGTGGCTATTTGTGGTGTTCCTGACAGAGTGAAAGGTGAGAGTATTTTGGCGAATATTGTCCTGAATAATGGGCAAGTTGTCGCGCCAGAGGATGTGATTTCTTTCTGCTCTAAGCAGATAGCTGCTTATAAGGTTCCTCACCTTGTCCGGTTTGTTGATTCGTTGCCGAAGAATACGACGGGTAAGGTTTTGAGGCGGGTTTTGCGCGAGGCGCATAGTTAAGCTCCTATCCTATCCTAGTCAGGTTTCCAACTCTTTAGGGTGTCTTACCTTGAGTTATGCTCTGCGAATTTTTAACCTGTCGCGGTTAGACACCCTACTCTTAATTGCCCAAAAGTTTACAATTTCATAACGAGTTACATTGTCATGTCTCAATCAGTAGGTATTCGATCAATAGCTGTTAGCTTTCCAAAAGAAGTTATTAGAAACGATTACTTCTTAGAAAACTATCCAGAACTATTAGACACAACAAAACAAGCAAGTTTTTCCAAGGCTTTTACACCTCTAGAAGGTGGTGAAATGAATGCCTGGACAAAGACGATGCTCCCATACGTATCCGATCCTTTCCGAGGTAGTATTGAGCGCCGGATGATTAGTGGTGATGAGACTTCATTAACTCTTGAACATAATGCAGCTTTACAAGCTATTCAATCAGCAAAGCTGAATATTAAGGATGTTGATTTAATGATTGTTTCCTCAATGTTTCCACATCATATTATTCCCGGAAACGCAGCTTACTTAGCAAAGAAATTAAACCTAGAATGTCCGGCTTTCAATCTCGATTCAAGCTGTGCTGGTTCACTTTTTGCTCTTGAAGATGCTTGTTTGCGAGTGGCATCTGGGCGATACAAAAATATTTTGGTCGTAGCTTCATGTACATACTCTCGCTTTTGTAAGGGGGAAGCTTTTTCTATCTTCTCTGGTGATGGAGCGGGTGCTTTTTTGGTTGGTGAGTTGGAAGCAAATCAAGGACTTATTGGTGCAGAAATTACCAACACTAAAGAATCGTGTGGGGCTGTTTCCGCAGACCTCACAACTGACTTTCAAGGTCAACCAGTATTCATGGTTCGGGCAAACAAAGAAGCTGGTAAAAAAATGCCAGAATTATTCACGAAATACTTTCGTAAGTGCTGTAATAGTGCCTTAGAAAATGCTGACGTGACTTTGAAGCAAATCGATTTCTTTATTTTTTATGCTGCCACAGCATGGTACGTTGATTTCTGCGTAGAAGAGTTAGGTATTGATCCCACAAAAACAATCAATATTTACCCTCACTACACTAATATTTCTACAGCTTCGGTTGTAGTTGCCTTGCATCATGCAGCAAAGCTAGAAAAAATTCACGAGGGTGATTTGGTTCTTGTTTACGCTCATGGGTTTGTAGGTAATGCTGCCGCAATGGTTATACGCTGGGGTAAGGTTGCATTAGGCCCCATGCCAACTCCATCGCCAAGCTTCATTAATGTTCCGGCAGCAGTAATGGTTTAATCGCGTTCTAAGGTAAAGAATTTACCATTTGAATAAGTAATATTTTGTGGAAATTATTTGCTTGTCGGGGGAGTAATCAATAAAAAACTTTATTTTTACTCCCCACACAGCCACATTTTAATTCATCAAAAATAAGGAGTTCAATGATGTTCTACTCAAGAGAATTCGATGGAAAAGTTGCGCTTGTTACTGGAGGAGCTTCTGGTATTGGCAAAGCAATAGCATTCGCATTTGCTAGCGCTGGAGCAAATATAGTAATTGCTGGTCGCCGAGTTGCGGAAGGGGAACAAACAGTCCATGAAATTTGTGAAAGAGGAGGGGAGGCTATTTTTGTGAAAACTGATGTTTCTCAGGAGGCTGATGTAAAAGCATTGGTTGACAAAACTGTGGAAATTTATGGTCGTTTAGACTACGCCTGTAACAATGCTGGCGTAATTGTAGGAGGTTCGATTACAACTCTTTTAGAATCAGACTGGGATCGCATAACTAATGTAAACCTTAAAGGAACTTGGCTTTGTCTCAAATATGAGATCCCTGCGATGCTCCAACAAGGCGGTGCTATCGTGAATATAGCATCTATAGCTGGAATTACTGGCTTGGTTGGTTTTTCTATCTATTCAGCTAGCAAAGGCGGGATTATTGCTTTAACCCAAACCGCAGCGATGGAGTATGCTAAGTCTGGCATCCGCATCAATGCTGTTAGCCCAGGAGCCATCCAGACTGAGGCTCTAAGTATGAATATCCCCATAGACCAACTTGCTTATATAGAAGCACAGCATCCTGTGGGACGTATCGGCCAGCCAGAGGAGGTTGCCAATGCTGTTACGTGGCTATGTTCGGAAAAAGCTTCGTTTGTTACAGGGCATAACATGGTGATTGACGGCGGATACACCGCGCAGTAGGGAAAATGCCCCAAAAGACGAGAGCGATTGTTAACAGTCCCTCTCGCTTTTGTATACATTCTTCTTAACAAATCTATGCTATCTAGCACTATACTTTCATACCCCTACCTCACTTATCTGAAAATGCTGTATTCTATATCACATAACTTTTGTAAAAGTTTATGCTACGTTTATTGGTTATATGGGTGCTGTTTTTAATCAACAGTCTGATTCTCAAAAAATTGCACAGCTAAAATTATGCTAAAACTCAACGGCTACCAACTTTTTCAACCCATTTACGAAGGCTTCAAAACCGTTATTTATCAAGCCGAACGCTCCTCAGATAATACTCCCGTAATTATCAAAACTCTCAGAGCCGAATATCCCACCCTAGAAGAAATCGCCCGCCTCCGACATGAATACAATATCCTTCAAAGTTTAAAGATAGAAGGAATTATTAAACCGATTGAAATAACGAACTACCAACATAGTTTAGTTTTGGTTTTAGAATACTTTGAGTCTCAGTCATTAAAAAAATTTGTTAATGCAGAACACCTTGAATTAAAACAATTCCTAAATATTGCTATTCAGATAGCAGAAATTTTAGCAACACTGCACCATAATCACGTAATTCATAAAGATATTAAACCGCAAAACATTATTATAAATCCCCAAACCAAGCAAATAAAAATTATCGACTTCAGCATTGCTACCAGCTTGGAAAGAGAAACCCAAAGCCCAATGAATCCCAACTGCATTGAAGGCACTCTTGCTTATATGTCCCCAGAACAAACTGGGAGAATGAACCGCACCCTTGACTATCGCACTGACTTTTATTCCTTGGGTGTCACATTCTACGAGATGTTGACGGGTAAATTGCCTTTCAATTCACTAGATCCAATGGAATTGATACATTGCCACATCGCGAAAAACCCCATTCCACTCCACCAACGCAATCCAGAATTACCAATAACCATAGCCAATATTGTCACAAAATTGCTGGCTAAAAATGCTGAAAATAGATATCAAAGTGCCTTGGGATTAAAAGCTGATTTAGAAGAATGTTTGACGCAACTGCAAACGACAGGAAAAATTGAAGATTTTATTCCGGGTAAAGTGGATAAAACTGGACAATTCCTGATTCCGCAAAAACTATACGGACGGGAAGCGGAAGTGGAAACTCTCTTACAAGCCTTTGAGCGGGTCAGTTTAGGGCAAACCGAGATGATGTTGGTTTCTGGTTATTCTGGTATTGGCAAAACTTGCGTAATTCAGGAAATTCACAAACCAATTCTTCGG
This sequence comes from Microcoleus sp. B4-D4, assembly GCF_036705185.1. NCBI lineage: Bacteria > Bacillati > Cyanobacteriota > Cyanophyceae > Oscillatoriales > Microcoleaceae > Microcoleus > Microcoleus sp. B4-D4. The sequence goes on from NZ_JAUBTX010000012.1 coordinate 119,264, forward strand.
CAAAGGGGATATTTTATTAGCGGTAAGTTCGATCAATTTAAGCGAGACATTCCCTATGCCGCCCTTACTCAAGCTTTTCAAGAACTTATTCGGCAGATATTGACGCAAAATTATGACGAAATTGCTGTTTGGAAAGAGAAACTGCTTGTAGCTTTAGGCGAAAATGGGCAGATTATTATTGACGTTATTCCAGAAGTGGAACTGATTATCGGCAAACAGCCTGAAGTTTCTGAATTAGGGTCTACAGAAACCCAAAACCGTTTTAATCGTATATTTCAGCAATTCATTTACGTTTTTGCTCAACCCTCACATCCCCTAGTCTTGTTTCTTGATGACTTACAATGGGCCGATTTAGCTTCTCTAAATGTAATCGAACAGTTAATGACGGACTCGGATAGTCATTACCTGTTAATGATTGGTGCCTATCGAGATAATGAAGTGAGTCCAGTTCACCCGACTATTCAAACTTTAGAAAAAATTGAGAAAGCTGGTTCTGTCATAAATAATATTATTTTGCAACCCTTAGATATTAGTCAGGTCAGTGAGTTAGTAGGCGATACTTTGAGTGAGGTAGCTATTAGCGGCAACCGCATTTTTGAGCTGTCTGAATTATTATATAATAAAACTCAAGGAAATCCATTTTTTTTAACGCAGCTATTTAAAACTTTAGCCTCCGAAAATTCATTAACTTTTAACTTTGAATTAAATCAGTGGCATTGGAGCATTGAGAAGATTCAAAGCTTAGGAATTACCGACTTCAATGTAGTTGAACTGGTAGCTAGGAATATTCGTAAATTGCCAGATAATACCCAGCAAGTTCTGAAATTAGCAGCTTGTATTGGTAGCCGATTTAATTTGGATGTTTTGGCGATTGTCAATGAGAAATCTTCTCACGATACCGCAGAGGATTTGTGGACTGCTTTGCAAACCGGATTAATTTTACCGTTAAATCAGGATTATAAAATAGCTTTATTGTTTCAAGCAGATGATAAGAATGAGTTGTTGTTTGATAGGTCGAGAGTGGGTTATAAGTTCTTACACGACAGAGTACAACAAGCAGCTTACTCTTTAATTCCAGAAGCAGGCAGAAAACCAACTCACCTGAAAATCGGTCAATTGGTGTGGAAAAATACGCCGAGCGAAAATCTTGAAGAAAATATTTTCGATATTGTCAATCAAGTAAATATCGGACGAGAGTTTATCCTATCAGAATTGGAAAAAAAAGAGCTAGCTCATTTTAATTTGAAAGCCGGAAAGAAAGCAAAAACTGCGACCGCTTATAAAGCAGCTATTGGGTATTTGAATGTTGCTTTAGAGCTTCTGCCAGAATCAGGCTGGCAAAGTCACTATGAATTAACAAAAAATATTCATTTGGAAGCCTTAGAATTAGAATATCTAAATACTAATTTTAACCGGGCGGAAAATTTGTCTGAAATTGTGTTGCTACAAACTCAAAGTCTTTTAGATAAAGTCAAAGCTTATGAATTTAAAATTAGCTTTTATTATTCTCAAAATCAACCGCAGAATGCTCTTGATATAGCTTTAAAAATATTGAAAATGTTAAAAGTTGATTTGCCGAATCAGCCGAACAAATTAAATATTATGTTAAATTACAGTTTGATAAAATTCAAGCTAGAGCGCTATTCACTAGAAGATTTAATCGATCTTCCTTTAATGACTGATCCCTATCAACTTGCGGCTGTGAGAATATTAATTAATGTTCTGCCAGCTACTTTTAGCGTCAATCCTCTCCTTTTTCCTCTCATGGTATTTAAAATGATGGATATTGCTTTAAAGTATGGCAATTCATCTCTATCTGCTTACATATTTGGAGCTTATAGCATTATTTTATGTTCGGCTATAGGAGATATAGAGTCGGGGTATAGATTTGGTAAATTATCTTTAATAATATTAGATAAATTTAACGCCAAAGATCTCAAAGCCAAAGTTTACATGATGTTTAATATTTTTGTTATAATCTGGAAGGAAAAAATTATAAATGTTCGTCAATCTTTAGAAGAGGGATTCCAAGCCGGTTTGTTAAATGGAGACATTCATTACGCTTGCCAATGTGCTACTAACTATTGCACATATAGTATTTTTACCGAAGTTAATCTAGATAATTTATCTCGAAAGCAAGCAGAATACATTGACTTAATAGTAAAGGTAAAAGAAGAGTTTCTTGGTGTCATCATAAATTTATGGCATCAGTTTACGCTCAATCTTTTAAGAAAAGCTAGTGATAATAAATTGCTAATAAGCGACCATTTTAATGAAGAAAAAACTCTTGCAGTGTTTATTGCAACCAATAATCCTACGGGGATAATGCACATTTATATAGCAAAAGTGATCGTATTATATTTATTTAAAGATTTTCAATTGTCGGTTAGAGCAGGTCAATCAGCAGAGAATTACCAACAAAGTTTAAGTGGTTCATTGTTTTTTGCTCAGTACAAATTTTACTATTCCCTAGCCCTCCTCGCGCACTATCCAGCCACCACCAAAACCGAACAAAAGCAATACCTGAAAAAAGTAGCATCCCATCAAAAACAAATGAAAATATGGGCGCACCACGCCCCCATGAACTTCCAGCACAAATACGAACTCGTAGAAGCAGAAAAAGCGCGAGTATTGAGACAAAACGAGACAGCAATAACCTACTACGAACGAGCCATCAACGGAGCCAAAGAACAAGGATTCATCCAAGAAGAAGCCCTCGCCAACGAACGTGCTGCCGAATTTTATCTAGCCCTCGGTAGAGAAAAAGTCGCCAAAACCTACATGACCGAAGCCTATTACTGCTACATTCGCTGGGGAGCGATCGCCAAAGTCAGAGACTTAGAAGAAACATATCCCCATCTCATCTCCCGCACGCAGCAGTCTGAAACTATCAGCCTTGACCCCACTAGCACAACCACCTCAAACTGGACAACAACCTCTACTTCCAGCCATTCAACAGCACTTGACCTCGATACAATTATGAAAGCAGCGCAGGCGTTATCTGGGGAAATTGTTCTCAGCGAACTGCTAAGTAAATTAATGACCATTCTCATAGAAAATGCCGGAGCTACTCGCGGCTCATTGCTCACCCAAGCAACTTTTTCATCTAACCAAAGTGAGAATCAGTGGGTGATTTCAGCCACGGGAATCGTGGAAAGTAACGACCTCACCGTATTGACCAATCCCCAACAGCCCGCAGAGGAAAATATTTCCGTTCCTCTCATCGAAAATGCAGTTCCAGCCTCGATTATTAACTACGTTGCCCGCACTAAAGAAACAGTCGTTTTAAACGATGCCAGCCACGAAGGAATCTTTAAAAAAGACCCCTACATCCAACAAAATCAGCCCAAATCAATCTTGTGTACGCCCCTGCTCAATCAAGGTCAACTTTCAGGGATTATCTATCTCGAAAATAACTTAACAACCGTTGCATTTACCGCTGACAGACTCACAGTGTTACAAATGCTATCGGGACAAGCTGCGATCGCTATTACCAATGCTAAACTTTACGCAGAAGTCAATCAACTTAACCAAAATTTAGAACAAGCCAACCAACAACTAGAAGCATATTCGGAAACCCTAGAACAGAAAGTTGAAGAACGCACCGCCGAATTAAAAATAGCTCAAAAACAAATAGTAGCCTCTGAAAAACTTGCCTCCCTCGGAGCTCTCACCGCAGGTGTTGCCCACGAAATCCGCAACCCCCTCAACTTCGTCACTTCTCTTGCTACTCTCTCAGAAGAGTTAACCTCTGAAATCGCAGAACAAATAGACCGCCAATTCCAAAATTTAGACTCAGAATCCCTTGAATTAATTAATGAAAACCTCACTTATCTTAAGCGCAACGTATCAGAAATTAACGAACAAGGACAACGTGCCAACAGCATTATTCAAAGTATGCTAATGCACGCTCGCAGCGAGGGTAGTATCCGCCAAAAAACCGACATTAACGCCCTCGTCGCTCAAGCCCTACAATTAGCTTACCACAGCATTCGTGCCAAAGATAAAACCTTCAACCTTACCCTGAAAACCGACTATGACCAATCAATTGAAGAACTAGATGTCGCCTTTTCTGACCTCAGCCGCGCTTTAATTAACATCATTGATAATGCTTGCTATGCCTCTTATATTAAACTATCTAAAATGACCGCCGATTTCAATCCCACAGTTTCTGTTACCACTAAAAATCTAGGCACTGCAATAGAAATCCGCATTCGTGACAATGGCATTGGTATTCCTAAAGAAAATCAAGAAAAAATATTCCTCCCTTTCTTCACTACTAAGCCTCCCGGACAGGGAACGGGTTTAGGTTTATCCATCACTTACGATATCATTGTTGGACAGCATCGAGGCAATTTAGAAGTGCAAACCGAAACCGAAAATTACACCGAATTTATCATTACTTTGCCCAAAAGTTAAATAGCTTTGGCGCACGATAGAGGCGTTAAAACATTACATCAGTAAATTTACTCGAAGGTTGAAACTGCTTCTTGTCAAACCAAACCCACCTTTACTGGTTAAAATTATACAGTTAATGTTAAGTATATCCACTGAATTAAACGTAAAATACGGATGAATAAAAAGCTGATTGCATAAGTATTCTTCCTTCTTCCTGACTACATCCTCATTAATAAATTTAATCCTTTACAAATTTTAAACAACGCGCTATATTAAGCTAATGACCCTAGTTATTTCTACCATAGGATACAGAATAGCTCCCCATGACAGCAAAAATCCTAGTCGTCGATGATGAACAACTTTTAGAATACGTCATTCAACAAAAATTCAGGCAAAAAATTCGGATCAAAGAAATTGAATTTGTCTTTGCTCACAATGGCAGAGAAGCCTTAGAAAAAATTGCCGAATCTCCACCATTTGATTTAGTGCTAACAGATATTAATATGCCCGAAATGGACGGGTTAACTTTACTAGAAAAACTCTCAGAAATCGACAATACATTGAAAGCAGTCGTCATCTCCGCCTATGGAGATATGCAAAACATTAGAACTGCCATGAACCGGGGAGCTTTTGACTTTTTGACAAAACCCATTGATTTTCAGGACATGGAGATTACTATCCAAAGAGCCTTAGAAACTGTTAAACAAGTCAGACAAAATTTAACAGAACTTCAAGAGGTGCAAACTCAACTCATTCAAAACGAAAAAATGGCTTCCGTGGGCCAGTTAGTGGCCGGAGTTGCCCACGAAATTTACAATCCCATCAGCTTCATTATAGGAAACATTGAACACGCCGAAAGCTACTTTCAAGAATTGATGACTGCTCTCAACATTTATCAACAACACTGCTCCCTAAATAATCCAGAATTACAAACTCAAATTGAATCTCTTGACCTCCCTTTTCTCTTAGAAGACTTGCCACAAATGCTCAGTTCTATGAAAGAAGGAACTGAGCGCATTCGGGGAATTAGCATTTCTCTGAGGACTTTTTCGCGGGTAGATACTAAATCCAAAGTTCGTTTCAATATCCATGAAGGAATTGATAGTAGCTTATTAATTTTGAGACATCGGCTCAAAGCCAATGAGGGTAAACCCGAAATTCAAGTGCTAAAAAACTACGGAGAATTCCCCCCAGTAGAGTGTTATCCCGGACAGTTAAATCAGGTGTTTTTAAATATCCTTGCTAATGCCATAGACGCATTGGAAGAGTGGGATTCAGGGCGGAGCCGCGATGAAATTAAGGCGAATCCTAATAAAATTACCATTCGCACTTTCCTTACCGATGAGAGCGAAAAAGTTATCAAGGATAATTCCACTTCTCATGTTATAATTTCTATTGCTGACAACGGGATGGGGATGACAGAAGAAGTGAAACGGCGGGTATTTAACCACTTATTTACTACAAAATCAGTGGGTAAAGGAACGGGATTGGGTTTATCGATTTCGCGGTCTATTGTTGAAGAAAAACACGGGGGATGGCTCAGTTGTAACTCTACACCTGGCGAGGGAACAGAATTTATTATTGAAATTCCCACTTAAGGGTTGGGAACTGATAAAATTAACACTTACGCACAGGCTAGAAACCGAGTTTCTTTGTAGGTTTCTAGTGAGAATCTTAAATTTTGTAGATAAACCCGGTTTAGGAGCATAAGTCCTGAAAATGATGAGTTTTCTGTAGGAGCAGTGCTTTCCTGCCTTCCCCAAACTTACTTACGGTGCAACCCCAGGGGGGCAATCACAGGGGGATTGCCCCTACAAGAGAATTAAAATCCTGGTTACTTGCTAACAAGAGCAATTCATGACAGCTAAAATCTTAGTAATTGATGACGAACCACTTTTAGAATATCTAATCCTTCAGCTATTTCGGCGTCAAATCAGCACTCAAGAATTTGAGTTTGATTTTGCAATTAATGGAGTCCAAGCTTTAGATAAACTTCAAGCTGATGGCTCTTTTGACTTGGTGCTAACTGATATTAATATGCCCGAAATGGACGGTTTAACTTTGCTAGAGAATCTGCCAGCTATTGACCCGACGCTCAAAGCTGTAGTGGTTTCAGCTTATGGGGATATGCCAAATATTAGGAGAGCTATGAATAGAGGTGCTTTTGATTTTTTAACGAAGCCGATTGATTTGAATGACTTAAAAGTTACCATTAATAAAACTTTAGAGTTTGTGCGACTTGCTAGGGAAAAAGAGCAGGAGCTTGCTACAGCGAATGCACAAATCTGTTACCAAGCATTTTACGACGAGCTGACAGGTTTACCTAACCGTAATTTGCTCTTAAAAGAGATGCGTAGTGGCAGCAATTCTATAATAGAAGTGGGTCATTTAGAAGCTATTTTATTTCTGACTATTAACCGTTATCAAATTGTTAAATATAGCTTAGGTCATTCTAGAGGAGAGCAGTTGCTAGTAGAAGTAGCACGGCGGTTAGAGGCTTGGGCTTTGAATATGAATCTTATAGCAAGAGTGGGAGAAGATGCGTTTGCGATTTGGATGGAAAATATTGCTAATTCTCGGTTAGCTTTAGATGCAGCAGAACGCATTCGCCAATCTTTAGAAATGCCGTCTCACTTGAATGAAACTGCGGTCTTTTCTAGTGTTAGTATTGGCATTGCTTTAGGTGCAGTTGGCACAGAAGAGCCGGAAGAGTTGCTGCGGGCGGCTGACGTGGCTAGACATGAGGCTTTTGTTCGGGGTGCTGGTAGCACTGTTGTATTTGATGCTGGTATGCAATCGAGAGCTTTAGAGCAACTCCAGTTAGAAAATGACTTGCAAAATGCAATTAATTTGCAACAGTTTTACCTTAATTATCAGCCGATTGTATCTTTTGCAACGGGTAAAATAGTGGGATTTGAAGCGTTGGTAAGATGGCGGCATCCGACCCGCGGCTTGGTTTCTCCGAGCGAGTTTATTCCGGTGGCCGAAAGAACGGGTTTGATTGTGGCACTAGGGGAGTGGGTACTGTCGGAAGCAGTGGCTTGTTTAAGTAAATGGCAGTTGCAATTCCCTGACTATTTGCCTTTAAATATGAGCGTTAACTTATCGGGAATTCAGCTATTTGCTCCTAATTTGTTACCACTTTTAGACTCACTGCTGCGAGTGCATAACTTAAAGGGCGAATTTTTGAAGTTAGAGATTACCGAGAGTGTTTTAATGGAGAATGCTGAGGAGGCTGCTGGGGTACTAGAGCTGTTGAAAGCTCGGCAAGTTAAGGTGTGTTTGGATGATTTTGGCACGGGCTATTCCAATTTATCTTACTTACAATTGTTGCCGATTGATACTCTCAAAATTGACCGCTCTTTTGTTTGCTGCCTGGAGGAAGGAGGGAAAAATTTGACTTTGCTGGAGGCGATTTTAAATCTGGCGAGTTCTTTGGAATTAGAGGCAATCGCAGAAGGGGTGGAGACGGAAGAGCAACTAATTATACTCCGTTCTTTGGGATGCAGCTCCTATCAAGGGTACTTTTTTTCGCGACCTTTGGAGGAGGAAGGGGCTGTTGCTATGTTGAGTGCTGCAACGCTTTTGGGCGATGCTTAAACGGCGGATATTTCAACGCTAACTAATATAGCCTATTCCTGGTTTATTAAGTAAAGTGTCAGCCGCTGCTAAACTAGCTTTTTAAGTGCTTAGGATTGACAAAATAAGCGTGCAGTAGCCAGCCAAATATCTACTATCTGGGTAGTGGTTGGCGAGAACTGATGTAAAAAAGCTTTCAGTTGTGACCACCCTAATTCTATAGGATTAAAGCCAGGAGATTAGGGTGATACATTCAGGATACATAAGTTGCATTGTCAATAATCTATCTCAACACTTACGGTATTTTAGCTATCGTACAACAAATCATTCTCAAACATCTAATTATGCTTAAGATTTTCCTTAACGTTTGCAGAAGGCTTGCACACAAACTCTCACTTTTGTGTTAGTTAACCTTTGCTGAAAAATTAGGTTGTCCGTAAGTGCTGAATGCGTTACTCGCCAGTAACAGAGATAGGTTTTGTGTAATTCCTGGATTTGCTACTGGCGGATGACCGGAAAATGTGAGTACAACTCCGCCACGTTGTTTAGTGGAAGGTTTTTGGTTGGTCTGGTAAATCAGCGATTATGGTTTTCTGAAAATTGAGGACGATCGAAAGAAGGTCAGCCTCTCAAAAAGACGTTGCTGATTTAGGGTATGAAAGGCTAAATATGCAAGTCATAGAAACCAGTATGCACAAAAATTCGGGATTTTTAAGTGATTTTTTTCATACCCTGATTAAGCAACGCCAACCAAACATATCAACATCCCGGAACGATCGCCCGAACCAAACCCTTGACCCCGCTCACCCGCCTCATTAAGAAATACCCCCGACGGATGCAGTAATGCAGTATTTGCGGCAAACTCTCAGGTGTCGGGTCGGGTATACACGCCTGCATGAAGATTGAGGGACACGGGCAAGCAAAAATCCTGACGCAAGAGGAAATCGAACTCTTGTTCAACGAAGGTTTGCAGAGCGATCGCGACCGCGCCCTCTTTGGAGTTTGCCTGTACACTGCCTGCCGCATTGCCGAAGCGTGCAGCTTAAAAGTCATCGATGTTTTCACCCCAGCGAATGCCATCCGCTCCGAAATGATTATCCGATGAATGTCAACACCAAAGGCAAGCTCGGCACCCGCACTATCCCCATTATTCAAGAGTTGAGGCTGCTGTTAGAAACCTACAAACATCCCTTACCTATTCCCCAGCCGCCACCTCAACCACCGCTGGAAACACGCGAACCCGGAAGCTGCCTCTCACCTATTCCAAGAAGCTTGCGAAAAAGTTGGCATCATCGGCGCTTCCACCCACAGCCTCAGAAGGTCGGCACTGACGCAGATGAGCAACGCGGGGATTCCATTGCGGATCGTTCAAGAAATCAGCGGCCACCGCAACGCCAGAACAATTGCAGTGCTACTTAGAGGTTAGGCCGGAACAAGTGCGAGGGGCGATCGCTTCACTTTCCATGCTTTCTAACACTGGAAAACGCTCGTTACCCCGTTGGCAGCGGTCTGCTAGTTTATGACGATCGCCCCCAACCGCCGCGATCGCTCCATCCCCACCTACCAGTGCAGTAGTAATGCAGTAAGTTTGACCGACTCCGCTGTCGGGTCGGGTATAAACCACAGGTCGCACGCCAACGGTCGCATGAAGTATGGGTGGGCCGCGAGTTCAATTTGCTTTATCGATCGAGAAAGAGTTTGTGATTGATAAAATTGGCGTTAATTCAGATCGAACCGATCGGTATTTGTGATATGACTGAAATATAAAAAGTTTGCAAGCTAACTCACGACGAGGTTATGAAGCAATGAATGTTAACAGCGCCGCTCGGTAGTCCTGCATAGCAAGGAAAATGTGTTATAATTTTATTTTTTATAACCTACCTTAAATTTTAGCTTATGAACTG
>NZ_JAUBTX010000091.1:0-8490 GCF_036705185.1 Microcoleus sp. B4-D4
AGTCAATGTTATCGAAAAGGAGGACTTTGTTTTCGGATTAGTTGGGACACTAAAACTGTATGAACTTTTGTTCTCAACAATACCACAAAGTACACAGCCTAGGCAGAGCCTCCGAATCTGCATTACCAGGCAGAGCCTGGTAACGAGGGATAATTGTTAACAGTCAACAGTCAACAGTCAGTAGGGGCGGTGGATGGTGCGGGCCCGCCCTCTTAACAGTCAACAGTCAACAGTTAACAGTCAACAGTCAACAGTCAACAGTCAACAGTGAATTTACTATTCCGATGAAGACAGGATTTGATATTACTGGTGCGGCACGACCCAAAGGCGATCGTTATTGGAATTTTCGCAATGGGTATTGTGCGCCCTATTATGGCCGTTGAATAATTGTTTCAACTACCCGCCGCTTGACTTTTGGATCGATACCAATCAGCCGCACATATTCGCCGCCGTGTTCCGCCAAACAAGTTTCTAAAGATGCAATTACATCTTTTTCTTTTCCGTTTTGAATTATCGTGCAACTATGCCAAGAACCAGTCTTAAATCGGCGAGTGTCTGCATATTCCATGCCGATTTTGCTGCCCTGTGCTAACAATTGTCGCACTTGTTCCAACACCTCGGAACTCAGCCGCCCTTGACCGTTACTCACGGCAGAAGTTGGCTCTACGTAAGCTTTATAATATTTGGAATTAGGGTCGCTTAATTGATTTTGCGTTGGCGCGGCTGCAGGAACATTGGCGGTTCCTTGAACGTTGAACAGTCGCGATTGGTTGTATTCATCCACTAAGCGCATTTCCTGAATCCGCTTTTGTTGACCCACCATCAAACCGCCCATTTCTAATAAACGAGCGAGGCTGAAATCAGGGTTGTGGAAATCGGGCGGTGCTTCTGTAGTATTTACCAAACGTTTGGAAACTCGCTCGATTCCTATTTGGTGAATGAATTTGCTGACTTGTTCGTCGTAAATGCGCGATCGCAAAGCGCTAAAAAAGTCGATCGACTGATCGGGAAAATTATCTACCAAAGCGACAATTTCGGTTTTTGACAATTTGTCCGAATCAAAAATTCCCCCGACAACCCCAATTTTATCATCGCGGCTGGGTTCCCAATAAAACTTTTCCATCCGCCCGTCGCGAATCAGCGGCGCGTACAGCGTTGAAAAGTCATTTCCGGTGACAATAATCGGCACTCGGTGCAGCGGCGTGCTGTCATAACTTCCCGGTAACTGCACGTTAGTTGGATTGTCGGCAATATTCATCAGAGTGGCATTGACCATCTGAGTATTGACGGTATATTGAGTAGTAGAATCGAACCTGCCAGCACCGGCATCCAAATCGTTAATAAAAATGGCGCACATCTCGCCCCGCACCCGAATTTGCTCCGCAGCTTCCCGGTAGCGCAAGCGAATTAAACGCGCCGGATCTCCCGCATCTGGACTTTCTAATTCTCCACCAGATATCATCACGGGTTCAAAGCCCATCCGCCGAAAAACCAGTTCGGTTTGAAAAGTTTTGCCTTCTCCTTTGCGGCCGTGAATTCCCAAAATTAAGGGAACTCTTATCCCCGGCAAATTTAAAAAGTTTTTAGTGATGTGTACTGCAACTCGATCGAGAAAGCTAGGAGAAATATAATAACTCATCAGTAGATTTGTGAGGGATTGATTGCTGTTAAATAATCCGGCAAAATTAATCACAATTGCATACATCCTGAAAGCCTTACAGCGTCAAGAGTCTTTGTGTAATTAATTGGGCGCGGTTACTTACTGTTATGATTTTATGACAAAAGTAACAGGCTGCACCGCGAAGCTGGATTTTTGCCGTACAATCGAGGTTTAGATATTATCTGTTAAGGAGCCGTTCGTGAGTCCTGAAACCTTACTAAAAGAACCAAGCGTCCAAGCCGAAGCGAGTTTGTTCAGTTCTGAAAGCTTCGACAGCTATGTAATGACTACTTACGGGCGTTTTGCGATCGCCCTAGAACGGGGCGAGGGCTGTCGCGTTTGGGATACCGAGGGCCGCGAATATCTCGATTTTGTGGCGGGTATTGCTACCTGCACTCTGGGACACGCCCATCCGGCGATGATTGCAGCGGTAACGAAGCAAATACAGACCTTACACCACGTTTCTAACCTTTATTACATCCCCGTACAGGGCGAGCTGGCGAAGTGGCTTGTAGACCATTCTTGCGCGGACAGAGCTTTCTTTTGCAACTCCGGCGCTGAAGCTAATGAAGCGGCTATTAAACTGGCGCGCAAGTACGGCCACGAAAAATTAAATATCTCGAATCCGACAATAATTACCGCCGTTGCTAGTTTCCACGGGCGGACTTTGGCGACAATTACGGCGACGGGACAGCCTAAATATCAGAAGGGTTTTAGTCCGTTGGTTCCGGGATTTCACTATGTGCCTTATAACGATATTAGTGCGATCGAACTGGCGATCGCAGAACTAGACAAAGACGAACGTCAAGTAGCAGCAATTATGCTGGAAGCGCTGCAAGGTGAAGGCGGAGTTCGCCCCGGAGATATCGCCTACTTCCAGCGGATTCGCGAAATTTGCGACGAAAAAGGCATTTTGCTGATTCTCGATGAAGTGCAAGTCGGGATGGGGCGCAGCGGCAAATATTGGGGCTACGAAAACCTGGGGATTGAACCGGATATCTTTACGTCGGCGAAGGGGTTGGGCGGCGGTATCCCGATCGGCGCTATGCTGTGCAAATCTTTCTGCGATGTGTTTGAACCGGGAAGTCACGCCAGCACTTTTGGCGGCAATCCTTTTGTTTGTGCTGTCGCTTTGTGCGTGTGCGAAACTTTAGAACGGGAAAACATTCTGGAAAACGTGCAGCAGCGCGGGGAACAGTTGAAAGCTGGCCTCAACAAGTTGGCGGCTGCATATCCGCATTTGATTGCTGAGGTGCGCGGCTGGGGTTTGATTGTGGGGCTGGAATTGCAGGCTGACATCGAACTTACATCGGCTGATATTGTTAAATCGGCGATCGCTGCTGGTGTGCTGTTGGTTCCCGCTGGCCCGAAAGTGCTGAGGTTTGTGCCGCCTCTGATTGTCTCTGCTGCAGAAGTCGATCGGGCTTTGCAGGCGGTGGAGACGGCGCTGCACTCTCAAGCGCTACACTAAATTAACTGGTTCCCAGGCAGAGCCTGGGAACCGATGTCCAGAGGCTCTGCCTCGCCACAGGATTAAGGAGGCAGAGCCTCCGGATCTGCGTTACCAGGCAGAGCCAGGTAACGAGTAATAGCCCAATGCCCAATCCCTCCGCTTCGCTCCGCCCAATGCCCACCCTTCGACTTCGCTCTTCGGGCAAGATGCCCAATCCCTCCGCTTCGCTCCGCCCACCCTTCGACTTCGCTCTTCGGGCAAGATGCCCAATGCCGGACAGTACCTCATCTTTCTGAGAAAGACTATATCTGTATAAATCTTTGAGGATTGTTATAGCTTCCAAGCAATCAGGTTTTTAAGTCTAAAATTTATCATGGTAAAAATAAACCCGCCCCGCTGCAAGTCTGTGGGGGCGGGTTTATCAAGTTTAAAACTTGGCCGAAAACCTGTTTTTTTGGGCGAATAGGTTGTAGCGATGTGTATGGTGGAAAAACCAGGTTTCTTTAATTCCCCTCGGCGACTCCTACCTCCGATTGGGAATTGAAATTTAAACCGGGAACTGATTTAATTGCTGCACAGAAGCAGCGATCGTATGGTTAATAGTTCGGCGGAATGCACGATGGACGAACAGCGTCGCAAAACTGATGTGAATATGCTCCAAGCGCTGCTGGAAAATCCTGTAGACTCAGGAATAGATTTGATTTTGAAGACCAACTCAAAGTCGATCGACTTTGGGTTCGTGCAAACGCTTTACTTGGAAGTGCCGGCACTGACGCCAGACGGTTTGCTCAAAGCTGCCAAATTTTTCCAAAGGGCGATCGCACCCTTAGAATCTGCAAATGGCAATCCTCAAACCGGGGTAGCATATCTAATTTTTTTAGCAGAAGCCTTGCAAGCAGTGGCGGGCAGCGCTGACTCGCACCACCTGTACTCGCTGCTGAGAAATAATTTAGACAAACTAGACCATAATTTCGCAGAATTGTTGCGCTGCTGGGCAACTTTGGTACTACCCGCTGCCAATCAATCCGAGACTAGGCGCATGGCAGCCCTGATCGGCAATCTGAGTAACAAAATTGGGCGGTTTCCTCTCGGTACCAAGGCTAATAACCTGGAAATCGAAATAGCAGGTTACGAAACTGTTGCTAAGGTTTTTACCCGCAAAGATTTTCCCCAAGAGTGGGCGGCAATGCAAAACAATCTGGGCAACGCTTACAGCGATCGCCCGAAAGGCGATAAGGCTCAAAATATCGAACTGGCGATCGCTTGCTTTGTCAATGCCCTAGAAGTGCAGACTCCCGAAGAGTACCCATCCCAGTGGGCGACGCTGCAAAACAATCTGGGAAGCGCTTACAGCGATCGCCTCCGGGGAGATCCGGCAGACAATTTAGAACAGGCGATCGCCTGCTATCAAAACGCCCTAAAAGTTCGCACCCGCGAAGCTTTCGGGGTAGATTGGGCGAGCACTCAAAACAATCTCGGCCGCGCTTACACCCGCAGGCTGCAGGGCGACAAAGCCCAAAATCTAGAACTGGCAGTCGCTTGCTACCACAATGCTTTGCAAGTTTACAACCGCAAGGTGTTTCCCCGGCGCTGGGCCACGACTCAAAATAATTTGGCAAATGCTTACTGCGATTTCGTGCGGGGCAACCGAGCCGAAAATCTCGAATACGCGGTAACGTGCTATCAGAGAGCTTTGCAAGTGCGGACTAGGGAAGCTTTTCCGCAGCAGTGGGCGACGACTCAAAAGAATTTAGGCCGGGTGTTTATCGATCGCGCTAAAGGCGATCCGGTGGAAAATCTGGAAATGGCGATCTCGTGTTTTCAAAATGCTCTACAAGTCTACACCCGCATCAAATTTCCCGAACTCTGGGCTTCGATCCAAACTTACCTCGGCAGAATCTACACCATGCGGGTGAAAGGGGACAAAGCTGAAAATATCGAAATTGCGATCGCCTGCTATCAAAATGCTTTGCTCTTTTGCAACCGTCCCAAAACTCCCGAACGCTGGGCCATGCTGTGCACCAATCTCGGCCGCGCTTTCAGCCAACACCTGAAAGGGGAAAAAAACCGCAACCTCAAAAGCGCGATCGCCTGCTATCAAAATGCGGCGAGAGTATACACCAAACAGGCAGCCCCCGAACGCTGGGCGATGCTGCAAATCGATCTTGGGCGGGCTTTTGCCAAACTGACGGAGGGGGAAAACTTGTCTCACCTCGATCGCGCGATCGGCTGCTATCTCGCTGCTTGCCAAGTCTACACTCGCGAAACCTATCCCCACCACTGGCTGCAAATTGTCTTTTATTTGGGTCAAGCTTACCGAGTTCGCGGCGAGTTGCTTCGCGCCTGCAGCGTGTTTGCTGCTGCTGTCGATACTGTGGAATTATTGCGCCCTGAAGCTGGGCTTGATGCGGTGGATTTGGGCGATCGGATCGGTACGGCAAAAGTCAAATTAGCCAGCATCTCGACTGGACTCTATAAAGGGCTGGTGCAAGTTTGTCTGGAACTCGGTAACACCCAACCCGCATATCGCGCTAAGGCTCTGGAATATGCCGAACGCCACAAAAATCGGAATTTGGTAGAACTGCTGCTGAAATGCGATCTGACTCCCAAAGGAGACTTTTCTGCCGAGGTGCTTGGCTCGTTGAAATCGCTGCAACTGGAAATAGCCAGGGCACAGCGACACGAAGAACAGCCGGAGGCAGAGTCGAGTGCTACCTTAATTTCTGAGGGCGACAGCTCTAGTTTGAACAGCGGTTCTCTGCTGCCGAGTTCGGATTTTATCAACTTAAATCAATTGTGGCGGCAGTTTGATGGGTTGATTGCTCGATCAGTGCAGGCAAACGACCCTTTCTTCAGCTTAGCTCACAAGGTTGAACCCATCGCTTTCGAGCAAATTCGCCAATTGTTGCCTGATGCTAATTCCGCTGCTGTGGTGTGGGCGAGTTTTGAGGATTTGCTGGTGGCTTTTGTGGTGGTTGCTGGCGTGCAATATCCCGCCGTTCACCTGTGTTCGCCGGAAAATGCTTTGGCTGTCGAAAGTTGGGCCAGGGAGTACCTCAGCGCTTATTCTGAGCAAAAAGGTCGCTGGATCAATCATCTCCCGGCTCGGCTCAAACGCTTGGCGGTGCTGCTGGAAATCGATCGACTGGTAGCGCTGATTCCCCAAAATTGCGATCGGCTAATTTTTGTGCCGCACCGATTTTTGCACGCTTTACCGCTCCACGCTTTGCCTCTGGGGGTGACAGAGGGGCTTGAGGAGGGCGGGGGAATTTTCAAATCTGGGTGGAATTCGAGCAGCAGTTTTGACGGGGAGGCGCACAGCAGTTCTGATGTTTTTGCTCGAAGTTCGACTTTTGGCGATGTTTCAGAGGCTGCTGGTTATTTGATCGATCGATTTGCTGGAGGAATTCGCTATGCTCCTAGCTGCGAGTTATTGCGGTTGAGACAAAGCGCGCGCGGCGTAGCTATTGGCCGGTACAGACCGCGTTTGCAGCACCTTTTAGCAGTTCCTACTTTCACCAAAAGTTCACTCTACAGCAACCTGGAAATCGGCACTATTTCCGAACATTTTTCCAGTGCAGAAATTTTGCGTCAAAAGCCGGCTATTCAACAGGCTTTTTCCCAAAAAACAGGGCAGTTGCAGCAGAAAAAATGCGCTCACTTTGCTTGTTTGAGTGTGCTAAATTTGGCGGAATCGATGAAATCTGCTGTGTTGTTGAGGAATGATTCTCTGAGTTTGGAAGAAATTTTTAATTTGGATTTTCGGCAATACTTTTTAGTTACTTTATCGGCTTGCGAAATTGCCGGCGGTTTCCCTAGCGCCGGTGAAGATTTTGTCGGTTTGTCGGCGGGTTTGTTGTATGCTGGTACGTCTAGTGCGGTCAGCAGTCTGTGGAGGGTGAACGATATTTCGATGCTGCTGCTGACAAGCAAGTTTTATGAAAATCTGGGGCGGTTTCCTCGGTTGCAGGTGGGGGATGTGGCGATGGCGCTGATTGACGCTCAAAGGTGGCTGCGAGATTTGACTAGCGAGGAATTGGAGGTGTTGCTGGCGGATTTTCAACCTCAAATTTCGCAAACGTTCGATCGGCTTTCCCAAAGTGCTCGCCTGATTGCTGAGGCGTCTTTGCAGCAAATTCGCAGCCGCAAACCCTGTCCTTTTGCTAATCCTTATCACTGGGCTGCTTTTACGGCTGCTGGGGTTTAGTGATTAGTTATTTGGTCAGCTTAGTAAGGTGATAGATAGAAAAGGGCGATCGGCAATATAATATCTACAACTAAAATCGATTCAGACCTTTTCAATGGAAGCTAGGAGGTATTATGGTACAACTCAAAGACTCCGGTTTTTATTTGCCCAACAACCCAAAACTTGTTCCCATTGCTAAACAACTGCGGCTAAACCAGACAGTCACAGAGAAAAAGATGTGGCAAGGTTTTTTGCGAAAATTGCCCGTTCGCATTTTGCGCCAACGGCCGATTGATAATTTTATTGTTGATTTTTACTGTTCGGGATTAAGACTGGTCATTGAAATTGATGGAGAGAGTCATTTTACTGAACAGGGAAAAATTTATGATGAGGAGAGGACGAATATTTTAGAGGGCTATGGACTTCAGGTGGTTAGGTTTACTAATATTGAAGTTTTGCAGAATTTTGAGGGGGTTTGCTATCAGTTGGAAGGTCTGATCTTCCCTAGCCCCCTTACTAAGGAGGGAACAAGAGAGGGCGAAGTTTTTCGTTCATAACGGGGTTCTGATCCCCCCTAGCCCCCCTTAATAATGGGGGGACAAGAGAGGAGGGAGTTTTTCGTTCATAACGGGGTTCTGATCCCCCCTAGCCCCCCTTAATAAGCAGGGTGGATTAATTGTCAACGCAATAATGTATCATAGAAGAGGCAATCAGATATTACCATCGGGTAAGACTATCACTATAGGACAAAGAATTAATGAATTTATTAGAAGCGATTAAATTAGTTCCAGACCATCGAAAAAACCGAGGAATTAGACATCCACTCTGGCTTATGCTCACAATAATTTTGTTGGGTAGTTGCACGGGATATTGGGGGTATAAGCCCTTGGTAGAATTTACAAAAAATCATCGAAAAACCCTCATAAAATTATTGGCTCTCCCGCCTGATATTCGCTTTCCATCAGATTCAACGTTTAGAAATATAATTCAAGCATTAGATTTTGAGATTTTAGCAGTTCTTTTTAATGTGTGGTGTAAAAAAACATTGTCAATAGACGAAGGAGAATTGATGGCAATGGACGGAAAAGGCATTAAAAGTACCTTAACAGGTGGCAACAGCTCTTACCAAAACTTTGTCACTATGGTTTCCGTTTATAGTCATCATCATGGATGGGTAGTGAGACATCAAGT